>CAZHNW010000011.1:3442-60540 GCA_964534225.1 uncultured Leptospirales bacterium
GTGGTCGCCACCGCGGCAGGTGCCCTGAAAGAAATTGTCCCGCCACAGTGCGGAAAACTGGTGCCGCCGGAAAACCCCGCAGCCCTGGCCAAAGGGGTAAAAGACCTTCTTGACAACAGGGCCCTGAGAGAGAGCATGGGCAACGAAGGAAGAAAGTGGGCGGAAGATAACTATGCATGGCCCGTGGCGGCACGCAACACCCTTGAGGTCTACAAAAAAGTTATCGCCCGCTCCAGGAGAAAAAAATGAGAATATGTCTGCTCAGCTACAGGGGAAATCCCTATTGTGGGGGACAGGGCATCTATGTTATGTACCTTGCCCGCGAACTCGTAAAACTGGGACATGAAGTACACCTGCTGGTAGGCCCCCCCTACATGCCTGAAATGGAAGGCGTTAAAATTCATTATGTTACTAACCACAACTACTTTAACCGGAAAAAAGACTTCATCAAGCCCCATAAACCCTTTGCAACACTGCAGCCCCTGAACATGTATGAATTCATTGCCTCGAAACTGGGCAAGTTCCCTGAAATCGAGGCTTTCAGTGTACGCGCCTATCCGAAACTGAAGGAACTTCACGCGAAATACAACTTTGACATTATTCATGACAACCAGTGCCTTGGGTTCGGCTTTCTTCTCATTAAGACCCTGGGGGTTCCCTTTATTTCCACCATTCACCATCCCCTGTCAATAGACCGGTCTACATGGTTCGAATATCCCTCTGACTTTAACATTAAAATGAAAAGGGTTCTCTACTACCCCCTTCTGATGCAGAAATTCGTTTCAAACCGCATGGATAAAATCATCACCGTATCACACGATGCCGCAGTTGAAATAAACCGTGCCTTCGGAGTGCCCCTGAAAAAAATTCGTGTCGTCTACAACGGCATGGACTCCAGTATTTTTTATCCCGTAAAAAAAGCGAAAAAGAAAAAAAACAGCATTATTTTTGTTGGCAACGTTGAGGACCGGAAAAAAGGTATCACCTACCTTCTTAAAGCCATCAGTATGACGAAAAACAGGGTCACCCTCACCATTGTTGACGGAGGCGCGCCGAATCGCAACTACGTTCCACGCTGGATAGACAAATTCGGCATTAACGACCGTGTCACCTTTACAGGGAAAATACCTCTCGAAAGGCTGATAGAACTCTATTCTGAAACAGAAATCGCCGTGGCACCCTCCCTCTACGAGGGGTTCGGTTTTCCCGCCGCCGAGGCCATGGCCTGTGAACTTCCCGTCATCTCAAGTACCGGTGGAGCCCTGCCGGAAGTTGTGGGAGATCATATGGAGACAGGATATCTCGTGCCCACCCGTGACTCCCATGCCCTGGCAGAGGCCATTGACTTCCTTATTGATAATCCCCAGACCAGGAAACAAATGGGGAGGGCCGCCCGCGAAAGGGTCCTTGAAACCTTTACATGGAGAAATGCTGCGGCCCAGATGGTGGCTGAATACGAGGAGTCGATAAATGCTTACCGTTGATTTTGACCGCCTTGCGGTAAAGAAAGGACAGATCGTTCTCGACGCGGGCTGCGGTTTCGGCCGTCACAGTGTTGAGTTTATTTCCCGCGGCGCATGTGTCGTCAGCATGGACCTCGACATGGAAAGCCTTCGTAAAACACGTTTCTCAATAGAAGAAACAAAAAAAGTCATCAACAAAGCACAATCTTCACAATACATGACCCCCGTGGGGGACGCCCTGAACCTGCCTTTTAAAGAAAACACCTTTGACCGCATCATCTGTTCCGAGGTAATGGAACACGTCACCGATGATTTCAGGGCATGCAGCGAACTGGCGAGAGTCCTGAAAAAAAACGGACTCATTGCCATTACAGTACCGACCTTCTTCAGCGAACAGGTCTATGACCTTCTCACCCACGAATATTACACCTCTCCGGGTGGGCATGTACGCCGCTACATGCCCAAAGAGCTGGCGGATATCATGCGCCGTAACGGACTCGAGGTCTATGCCATTGGCTTCAAGCACAGTTTCCATACCATCTGGTGGATGATTCGCTCAGTTGTGGGGCTCCACAGGGCAGACCATCCCCTGACAAAGGCATACCATAAATTTCTGCACCTGGGCCTCTACAGCAACCTTATGCGCCGTTTGGAAAAATTTTTCAATTTTTTCTTTCCCAAAAGCGTTGTCATCTACGCCTGGAAAAAATAATCCCCCCGGGCAGCATTTTCTTTCGATTAAAAAAACATTTGCATATCTGGTCCCGTGTCATATAATACTGTATATTTATCTCAACAGGCACAAAACCATGCAAAAAAGAGTGACTATATTCATTTGCGGAATCTTCTTCGCAGCTTCCATAGCGGAAGCATCCCCCTCCTACTGGGACCTCTTTCGGGTTCCTGTGCACGAAAAAAAACTCAACGCGGACATTACCCTGAACACGGAAAACATCTTCCCCATGGGAGATTTTGGCAGAAACATGGAAATGGGGGGCGGGGGCACCCTGGGGATGCACTGGCAGGTGGGCGGCTGGCGCCTCGGTTTTGAAACCGGCGGCTGGGCCCTTTTTGGAAAACACTCTGATTATGATGACCAGCGCCCTGTAGACCACCTGCTGATGGTCCCCCTCTACGGAGTTTTTGGTTACCGTTTTTCTCCCTTCAACTGGCTCACCCTGATACCCTGGATCGGTGTGGGCGCCAGCTTTGATGTACTAAAATACATGGACGGAGGAACCTCTCCCCTCTCTCCTGGAGAATCCTCAGAGATATGGAATATTCACCAGCTGGGACGCGCGGGCCTGCAGATCTGGTTTACCTTTTTCGATCGATTCCAGTTTTTTATCGGCGGCACCTATACGGCCACTATCGAGTATCAGGATTTCAGCGCCGGCCACCTGGTGTCAGGTCAGCTGGGCATCACCTGGAGATACTGAGAGACCGTATCGTGGAGTTATATCATGCAGAGATTTAAAAACACTGTATTCAATTTTATTCTTCTCATTCTTCTTTTCCTCCCTGCGGGGTGCGAGGAAATGTTTTCCAAAATTACCACTGATAAAATGGATGATGGCATCAAAGGTGTTACATGGCGCACCATTTCCAGCCCGCAACTCAATGACGGCATGGTAGGTGAAAACTACATAGCCCTTGCATCCACATCAACAGAGATTTTTGCTGCCTGGTTTGAAGACTCCATGTACCTGAAGGTAAAACTCTTCAACAATGACATGGAGACCCCTACCTGGAACGAAGAAACATCAGGCCTTACCTACACTATGCCGACAAACGGCGTTCACCTCGCTCCCTGGAATGATGAAATGTGCATCGCCTATGGTGACAATGGCAAAATAATTGCCATGAAATTCGATACCGCCACCCGGCAATGGGTTTCCCTGGTGGATACTGCTCTCGGCGTGGGGTCCATCTCAACTGCAATCAATCCCGTACTCGCCGTCTTTCAAAACAGGCTCTATGTGCTCTTCAGGGAGACAACCGCACCCTCCTACCTGCGCATGTACCGTTTCGACGGAGGTGGCCAGTGGACTGAAATCGCCGATACAGCCAACCCGGTAAACGGTGTCAATGACAACTCAAACGATGTCACCAACGGCCCTTCAGTGGCGGTGACAGAAAACCGCATGTACATTGCCTTTTCCGAATACACCAGCAACAACAAGCTGAAAATCCGGCCCTACAATGGGTCAGAGCTGGAACCCCCTGACATCAATAACGGCAACTTCAACTACTGGGATATCAACGATACTGACTCCAACCCCTCCATTACCGCCATCGGTGATGATATTTACGTGGGATGGATACAGTCAGATGGATCATACATAAATTATCGCTTCCCTGTTTTCAAAAGAAATACAGACGGAGACTGGTATTCAATCGATAACAGCTATAATGGAGAAATCCAGGGAATCAGGGAAATTGGAGATACCACAAATGGCAACCTTCTCAACCTGCAACTCATTAATGTAAACAAACGCCTCTGTGCCCTTTCAGTCGACGAGACATACTTTTCCACCGGCAACCCCGGGGTTGTTGTGAAAATCTACGATGGTGAGCGTGAGGGCTGGCACGAATGGCTCTGGGGAGGCATCATTGAACGTCCCGATGAGTATACTGAAACATGGCAGTTCGCCAGTTACCACACCTCAACCGGATGGATCGATAATGCACAGGGAATCGCATTCGATGGAAAGCTCTTTATCGTCTTTAGAGAGGGCACCACACTCTATGCCATTGCTGGAGAATAAGAATACAATAATAAATCTTACCAGCCCCCCTTTGGCCGTTGCTCTGCCTGTATCAAGTATATCGAGATGAGCCTGGCTGAAGAGGTGTCGGGGGAGGTATTTAAAAAGTATTCCCATAAAACCGGAATGAGTCTTATGTTTTGAGAACCGTCAATACCCCACCCACAATCCACCTCCCATCCATCCGGGCTACCGAATTCGCCATAACAAACATATTCGAAAAAGAAGTTGCAATACTCTTCATACCCCATACAATGTCGGGATTTATCCAAATCATAAAAATAAACATCCCGGAGGACAGGCATGAATGGAAGAGTCATTCTCTCCACTGTTTTCATATCTTTCATCATATCATTGACATCAACCGTTTCTGCGGCAACCTATAGCGGAAAGGGCCTTTTTCTCTTTGGAGATTCCGCCACGTCCCTTGGACGCGGCGGCACCGGGGTCTCCGGCCTGGGAACAGACCTTTTCTATCTCAATCCCGCGGCCCTCTCAACAGCGGAGCGTTTCGGCCTTTCCCTCAACTATGGTACCCTGGGTGGATCATACTATAATCCTGATATAACCGCTGCCTTTCCCACGGCATGGGGGACCCTGGGGGGAAGTTTCAGAATGGTCTACATGGACCCCGGTGTTGACCTGGCCAAGGGATATGCCCTCTCCCTTGGCGTGGGGAAAGACCTGACACCAAAGGTGCTGGTGGGCATATCCGCAGAGGTACTCTTTGGCAGCTCCGCCGACAGCAGCACCCTGGCCTGGACCGGCATCACCATAGGCGGCATCTACCGGTTTGAGGGTATGAAAAAATCACGCGGTTTTGGATTCTTTGAACCGCGTCTCGGTTTCAGCATAAAGGCGGGCCTTCCCCTGGGAGACCACATGTCCCATGCCGATTTTAACACCATAACCCTTGGATACAACTTTATCTTTTTCCGGCATAAAAACTTTGACCTGAGCTGGTATAATGACTTTACCCTGGTCAACTACTACAAAGGCTACCCTGTAAAACTCGGCCTTGAATCACTGATCCTCGACATGGTATCTGTTCGTTTCGGCACTGTTATCTTCAATGATGATTACGGCTACGGCACCTTTACCGCCGGGGCGGGATACCATTTTAAGAAACAAACCTTTGCCGGGTCCGTAAACTATGCCCTTTCATGGCATAATGATTCAAGCCATGTTCATTACCTCGGAGTCTCCTTTGAATACGGGACTCTTGACAGGGAGGCCCCCAAAACCCTGGTCAGCCCTGATACAAAATACCTATCACCGAACCATGACGGCACCCAGGACTATGTAATGTTCAACCTCAAAGTAGAAGACAGGAGCCGTATTAAAGGATGGAAACTGCAAATCATCAGCCCTGATAAAAAGGTCGTAAGGGAATACAGGGTCTCAGAACGTGATATCATCAGAGGGCTCTCCTTCAGGGGCTTTTTCAGACGCCTCTTTTCACGCAAAACATCCATGGATGTGCCCCGCACCATAATGTGGGACGGAACCGATGACAAGGGGAACACCGTGCCTGACGCCACCTACCGCTACACCTTTACCGCCTGGGACGAAAGAGATAATATTGCCGCGAAAAAAACAGGCACTGTCACTGTTGACAACACACCCCCGAAGGTGGCGCTGAAAACCGATGAAGCCCTTTTCTCTCCCAACGGGGACAACCAGAAGGATGAATTCATCATCGCCCAGAACATCACCTCCTCCCCTGATGACTCATGGAAGGCAGGCTTTAAGAACGCACAGGGAAAGGTGGTAAAAAGCTATACCTGGAATGGGGACGCCATCCCGCGCCAGGTAAAGTGGGACGGAAAGGACGACAACGGCAACGACGTGCCGGAGGGACTCTACTTCTATTTCATCAGCACAAAAGACCGGGCCGGCAACAGCGCCGCTGCAACCGTAAAGGAAATCACCCTGACCAGGAAATACGAAATAGCGGACATCCGCCTTCAGAAACCGTGGCTGACCTACCTTCACGACAGGGAGTTCTCATTCTTCCCGAAGCTTTCCAAAACAGAGGGGCTTGAAGAATACACAATAACAATACTTGACGAAAAGGAGAAACCCGTTAAAACCATAACCGGTGGCTCCCCTCTGCCCGGGGTCATCACCTGGAAGGGAAAGGACAATGAAGGCGAGAAACTCGATGACGGGATATACCATGTCCGCTTCACCACGCGTTTCAAAAGCGGCAACACACCCTCTTCTTTTAAAAAGAAACTCATCGTTGACTCAACTCCCCCGGAGGTGACGGCAAAAACATCACCAGACTACTTCTCACCCGACGGAGACGAAGAAAACGACATACTCACCATCACCACCGATGTCGAAGAAAAATTCACTGTCAAAAAATGGAAAATCGAGATACGAAATCCCTCGGGGATCCTTTTTAAAATCTTCAGCGGTACCGGAAACGCCCCGAAGGAAATCAAATGGGACGGCCTCGGTGACAACAAGGACATTGTTGAATCCGCTGTTGACTACACCATGGTTGTTACCGTCGAAGACGGTGCGGGCAACATCACCGTTTCTGATGAAAAGAAAATCCACATCGATATCCTGGTGGTAGTAACAGAAAGGGGCCTGAAAATGCGCATCAGCAACATACAGTTCGCCTTCGGCAGTTCCCGCCTTAAAAAACAGGGACGAAAAATTCTCGACCGGGTCATCGTGATACTGGGGCGCTACAGGCGCTATGATGTCATCATCGAGGGACACACCGATGATATCGGCCCCGAAGAGGTAAACCTGAAACTCTCTGAAAAAAGGGCCAAGGCGGTCAACGACTACCTGCAAAAAAACGGCGTCAGTAAAGACCGCCTCCAATTCGTGGGAATGGGGGAGACAACGCCCCTCTATCCCAATAAAAACACCGAGAACCGGCGCCGCAACCGACGCGTTGAGTTTCTCCTGATAAAGAAAAATGGATAAATATATCGTCTTCACTGATCTCGACGGGACCCTCCTGGACCATCACACCTATTCCTGGGAGGCGGCCCGTCCTGGCCTGGATATCCTGCGGGAACGAAACATTCCCCTCGTCCTGGTCTCCAGCAAGACCTTTGATGAGATGGCCATACTCCACGGGGAATTGAAATGTAATGCACCCTTTATCTTTGAAAACGGCGGGGGCATTGCGTGGAAGAAAGAGCCTCCCGGGGAGAGTGGCCCCTTTCGCCTGGAGATTACGGGAAAACCCGCCCGGCAACTGGCAGAAGACTTCCCCCGCATAGAAAAACTCCTGGGATTCTCAGGCAAACCCCTGGCTGACATGACACCGGAAGAAGTTGCCCGGGAAACGGGCCTCCCCTTCGAAAGGGCGCGCCTCGCCCGGATGCGGCGCGCCTCACTTCCCTTCATACTTACCGTGAATGATCCCGGCTTTCAGATCGATCTTGAAAAAGCACGGGACCTCCTTGCAGAAACCGGACTGACCCTGACACGGGGCGGGCGCTTTTACCACCTCATCGCCCGGGGTGCCACAAAGGGGTCCGCGATAGAAATGGTACTTGACCATTACACCGAAATTTCCCATGGTGAGCATAGAATTTCCGTCGGCATCGGTGACAGCGAAAATGACCTTGCCATGCTCAAGGTAGTACAAAAACCCTTTCTCGTACGCCGTCATGACGGGACTTATTGTAAAACCGACCTGCCAGGCATCGTCACTACCGAAGAGACGGGTCCTGCGGGCTTTACCGAGGCAATGAAGAGTTTATGGACCTGATTCTTGACCTGCTGAAATCATTTTTAGACCTGTTGAAAAGAACAGCGGAATGGCTTATTGACCGTTTTCTCGAACTCAATATTTTCGACCGTCTCCTGGTGGTCTCCACTGTCGCGGCCTTTTTCTCCATTGTTCTCCCCGTGGCCCGCTACTTTATCTTTGACTCCTGGTTTGTCATCAACAATCCCCTGGCGGTCTACATGATCGGCATCGTGGCACTGGTCTTCGGCTCTTTTTACATCCCCCCCTTCTACGCCTTCATCATCCGAACTGTAGCCCCCCTCTACTACCTGGGCTGGGTTATCTATCTCCATGCGGCACGGGAAATATCAAAGGCCCCCTACGAGATAACCTGGGGATACTGGCTCAACATTGCCGTCCCCCTTCTCTACACAGCCCTTGCAGTAATGAGTTTTCTCTTTTATGGCCGGGACGCCTGAAGATGAACTTCCCGAAAAAACCTTAATGGTAAAAAATTTTCATGGTGTGAAAACGCCGCCGCACCAGGGGATTCTTTGCGGGCTCCCCGCGGTAGAGATACCTGTTCCCCTTTTTGACCACGATCCGGTAGCGCAGGCCCATCTTCTGTGTCAGGTGATAAAAGGTGAGAAATTCCGCCAGGTCTTCTGCCCAGTTCAGCGACCCGTAAAGCGAAAAGAAGGGAGACCCGGCAAGGCCCCGGTAGAGAGAAACCGCCTCGGCGCGATGTGCCAGGGGAGGGCCGCCGATGCCGTAAAAACGAACCTTTTTCCTAAAAGGATAGGCCTGCAGTGTCTCTGCGTGGCCCTTCCAGACCGGTGAGGTAAAGGCTGTCCCCGCAGGCTGCCGGGAATAAAACCCCTTTACCTGGGGTTCCGCAAAGGGGGTAATCTGCCTGACGTAATCAACAACATGGGTCGATTCATGCAGCAGGATATATAAAAATCCATTTTCCCGGCTGTTAATCTCAATGCTGACCTGCGGCTCATCCTCCCGGTCAGAAGGAACAAAGCATGTCTGCTCCTTCCATGTGATCAGCTCTGAAATGGTCATCTTCAGGGTACGGGGATTAAAAATAAGGTAGCAGTAAACCCTTCCCTTTTTGTCAAGAACCCAGTCCGCCAGTCCGCTTCCAAGAAGATTACTGACAAAGTAGATACCGAGAAGCCTCTCCTTCATGACACGGCGGGTCAGGGGGGGAAGTTTACGCAGTGCCTTCCGGATCACTTTTCTTTCAGCCGGGGAAGGGGTATATGACCGGTAATTCTCACGGTGGTCCCACTTTGCCCAGGCGGCCCTGACCGACTCAGGGGCAGGTCCCACCCGTGAAAAAAGGGAAGTTTCTGCACGAAAGTCGTAACATTCCTTCTGCTTAACCGGATGACGACGCAGGGAAGTAACATCGCCTCCTCCTGAATGATATTCAGTCGGCAGTCCCGAAGCACAGGAAAGGCAGAATGAAAGTAAAAATAAATACCATTTTTTCACGAATCCCTCTCATCCGGTACTAAGAATATACCACTTCCCCCCAAAAGCAAGAGAAATATAACAATCTCAACAGCAGGTAGATAGAAAATGAACTTGATTTTCAGGCACCTCCTGATTTCATGACCTTCCCCTGCAGTATGAGAAATATAAGGAAAAAATTCTCTTCACTGTAACTTCGGGAAAGAAAAAATGTATAAAATAATGTATACCTGTTAAAAACAGAGCTGATGTATAACCGACGGAGGGTGACGTACCCGCCCCGCCCCTGCCGGGGCGGTTGTTTTCCTTTTCCGGTTTTGCAACAGGTCTAATCTTCACGGCTGCCGCCGTATCACGAACACAACGAAATATTTATTAATACAAGGAGAACGCCATGGCAAAACATCAGTTTCAAACAGAAGTCAACCAGCTTCTTCACCTCATAATCCACTCACTCTATTCTCACAAGGAAATATTCCTGCGGGAGCTGGTTTCAAACGCCTCGGATGCGCTGGACAAGCTGAAATTTCTTACTATGACAGACGATGCCTTTAAGGAGATGAAATTTGTCCCCCGCATCGATATTTCTTTCGATGAAAAAGATCAAAAGACCCTCACCATCTCAGATACCGGTATCGGCATGAACGAAGCTGAACTCGAAGAAAACCTGGGAACCATCGCCCGTTCAGGGACCCGCCAGTTTCTTGAGACCCTGTCAGGGGACAGCAAAAAAGACGCGAGCCTCATCGGCCAGTTCGGCGTGGGATTCTACTCCACCTTCATGATAGCGGAAAAGGTAGAAGTCACCTCACGCCGCGCCGGTGAAGAAAAGGCATGGATCTGGTCCAGTGACGGCAAGGGAGAGTATGAAATAACCGAGGGCGAAAGGGAGACAGTCGGCACTACCATTAAGATATACCTCAATGAAGAAGGAAAGGAGTATGCCAGCCGCTGGTCCATCCAGAACCTGGTAAAAAAATATTCAAACCATATTCCCTTCCCCATCTACCTTCACTATACCGAAACCAAAACCGAGGGTGAGGGTGATGACAAGAAAGAAACAAAAGAATTCAAAGAAGAACAGATCAACGCCGCCTCTGCCATCTGGAAGCGCTCAAAGAACGATCTCACCGAAGAAGACTACAATGAATTCTACAAGTCCATTTCCCATGACTACGACGATCCCCTTCACTACGTGCATACCCACGCCGAGGGGACCCTTGAATATACCACCCTTTTCTATATCCCGCAAAAGGCCCCCATGGACCTTTTCAGGGCCGATTACCAGGCGGGAGTCAAGCTCTATGTAAAACGGGTCTTTATTACAGATGACGAGAAAGAACTTCTCCCCGTCTATCTCCGCTTTGTGCGGGGCATCATCGATTCAGAGGACCTTCCCCTCAACGTGAGCCGTGAAATCCTTCAGCAGAACCGGGTCATGGAAAAAATTCGCCAGTCATCAGTTAAAAAAATCCTCGGCGAACTCGAAACCATCCAGCGTAAAGACCGTGAAAAATATAACGAGTTCTATAAAGAATTCGGCATTCCCGTAAAAGAAGGCCTCTACCAGGACTTTGAAAACAAAGAAAAACTGATGAACCTGGTCATGTATAAGTCTACAAAGGCTGAAGGCTATACCACCCTCGAGGAGTATGTCTCCCGCATGCAGCCCGACCAGCAGGCCATCTATTACATCACCGGCGCGAAAGAGGACAACCTGCGCAACAGTCCCCTTCTTGAAATGTATCGTGAAAAGGATGTCGAAGTCCTCATCATGGACGATGAAATCGATGAAATTGTCATCACCATGGCAAATAAGTTCAAGGACTTCGACCTTAAATCCGTGAACCGTACTGACGCCGCGGAAGACCTGAAGAGCGACGATGACAAAGAAAAAGAAAAAGAGATCGAGCCCCTTATCGAAAAGATCAAAAGCTCCCTGGGTGATGCCGTTAAGAACGTCAAAGCCTCAACACGTTTGTCTGATTCCCCCTCCTGTATTGTTGCTGACGAGAATGACCCCACGGTGCAGATGGCACAGATCATGAAAGCCATGGGGCAGGAAGGCATGGCCACGTTCCAGCCCATACTCGAGGTGAATCCCAAACATGAAATCGTAGAGAAACTTTCTCAGAGTGATGACCAGGAAACAATCAATGACATCAGTCACCTTCTCCTGGAACAGGCCATGATTATTGAAGGCGTTGAGCTGAAAAGCCCCACGGAATTCGTCAAGCGCCTGAACCGCGTGATGAACAGGGCACTGTAAACCCCCGCAAATCACCTTAATGGAGGCATATTGCCTCCATTAAGGTGTTATTTCAGTTAAGAATCATAAAATATTTATTTTCTCTTGACTTTTTCCCCTGATATCCTTATTTTTCCAAAAATTAATCTTTTGATTAATTTTTAAAATTTTATGGAGGATTTACGTAATGAAATTAAAATCTTTACTCGTAGCAACCGTAATTGCTGTTTTCGCAGTCGGTTCTGCCTTTGCAGAAGAAAAAAGCAGCCCCGTCAATGTCGGCCTCATGGTTTACATGGACTACACTGCCAATCTCTCTGCTGAAACACAGGCTTTCAATCTTACCCGTGCCTACCTCATGGTTAACAAGCAGTTCAGTGAAGCATGGTCAGCCAGAATGATTCTCGATGCTTCAGAATCAGCTGCTGGAAGAGGGTATGCCTTCCTGAAAAATCTTGACATTACCGGTAAAACCAAGCTTGGCCCCCTTGATGCAGCCCTTAACTTTGGTGTCATCGATACCCCCTATGTTGCCTATGTTGCCGGCCTCAATGGTGACTACTGGATCAACGGCGACGCAATGCTCAAAACGAAATACGGTGTTGACCCCGCATATGACCTCGGTGTTGGCCTCAAGCTTGGCTATGAAAAGCTCGCATGCCTCTACACCACCTATACACGCGGCCCTGGCTTTAAAGACCTCGATGAAAAAACTGACGATGCCGGTGCTGTAGGCATGCGCCTTGCCATTACCCCCATGGAAAGTGTTATCATCAACGGCTTTTTCTACCATAACGCAGTTGGTATTGGCAACAAGCAGTATATCGGCGG
Source organism: uncultured Leptospirales bacterium (assembly GCA_964534225.1). Classification (GTDB taxonomy): domain Bacteria; phylum Spirochaetota; class UBA4802; order UBA4802; family UBA5550; genus CAZHNW01. The sequence goes on from CAZHNW010000011.1 coordinate 15,944, forward strand.
TGAAGTTGCCTACAAAACTGACATGATCAAAGCTGGCGCAAACATCCTTTACTACATGGGCGAAGGTGTTGCTGGAGCAGGTATCGACGGCAACATGACCATCGACGCATGGGTCAACGCCAATCTCAACTCAGTTGTGGGCATGCCTGTTCTTGCTTCACTCCACTACACCATACAGGATGCTGCTGATACCGAACACTACCTCGGCGTTGGTGCTGGCTACCAGGCAACCAAGGGTCTTGACCTGATGGTATACTATAACTATAACACTGCTAACGAAGATTCTATTCTTTCTTTCCGTACCCAGACTAAATTCTAATTTTCTCTGCAACACGGCGAAAGAATGCTAAAATAAAAAAGCCCCTCTGCGAGGGGCTTTTTTATACCCCTTTAAGGCTTGACAAATTCCCCTTAAACCGGGCATTAACTCTATCATGGCTGAAAAATATAGCGAAATCATCAAAAACAAAAAAGCGCGTTTCAACTACGAAATTCTCGAAACCCTTGAGGCTGGCATCGTCCTCAAGGGAACAGAAGTAAAGTCCCTGCGCCAGAAAAAGGTAAGCATCCAGGAGGCCTACGCCCGTATCATGAATGGCGAGGTCTACATTACGGGACTGACCATCTCCCACTACGAGCAGGGGAACCGCTTCAACCATGAGACTGACCGCGACCGCAAGCTCCTTCTCCACCGGCAGGAGATAAAGCGCCTTACGGGCAAACTGAAAGAGAAGGGGCTCACCCTTGTTCCCCTGAAACTCTATTTCAAAGAGGGGCGCGTTAAAGTAGAACTCGGCCTCGGTCGTGGCAAGGCAAAGTACGATAAACGCGCCGCCATAAAAAAACGCGACTCAGACCGTGATCTCGCCCGGGACATGAAACGCTACACCTGACAAAAAGTCTTGACAGAGTTGGAGCCCCACCGGATAAAAGACGCATAACCGTAAACTATAAGCGAGGTAAAGTCCATGTCAGAAGAAGTACAAGACGTAACAGAAGAGACCGCTGCTCCTGCAGAGGCTTCAGCACCGGAAGAAAAAACTGCAGAGGCCGCCGCCCCGCAGGAATCAAAAAAAAAGAAAATCAACAAGTTGACCCTGGCTGAACTGAATAAAAAAATTGCAGAGATCGAAGAAACGAACTTCACCTTCTCCATCTATTACAAACACCTGAAACAGCGCCAGAAAGAACTGCAGCCCGCAGAATAATCTCCATGCCCTTGATGGGGGGATCCTGGTCCCCGCATCCAGGGCATGGTACTCACTTTCTTATTGCCACGATATATTCGTACTTGTAAACGTCCTCGATAAAGTGCCGTATAATCTCATGGTCATCTTTTGATGTGGCTGAGTTCAGGATAAAGCGCACCCTGTCACTGAATTCAAGAGGCAGAATGTCCGCGTAACTTCCCCGCCTGACACGGTAGCCTTCAGCCTCAGCAATCCTTTCAAGAAAAGAAAACTGGATGCTGTATTCATCATGCCCCTTCAGGGAAATTTTCTCCGGCCTGCCCTCTGAGACGACAGAAACAGTGCAGCCCGAAAGATCCGGCGGCGCAGCCTCGCAGCTGTGTTCACTCATGTAAATCAGTTTCACACCGGCACGGCACAGCTTTTCAGCGGCAAGAAGGGCACCGATATTAAAATGAAAAATCCCTCCATGCAGGGGAAGCCGGTACTGATCGACAAGGCGCGCCGCCTCACGCATCAGGTCCATGGCGTGGTCACTTCCCCCCCTGATCTTTTCTGCCGTGACGTCACAGAGTGTGGGAAAATCACCAATATTTTCATTGAGAAGGGCCACCTCGCACCCCTTGATGACCGCCTCATCAAGGGTGAAAAAATCATGTTCAATAAACTCCACATGATACCCGGCAAGTGTTTCCCGCTGCCGGTCAAGGAGCCATGGGGATATATCAATCATGGCAGCACGTCTGAAAGCACGGCGCTTTAAGAAATCCCGCATGATATAGCCGTACCCGCCCCCGATCTCGCAGACAGACCCGTAATCGTAGAGAGGGGCACTATTCTGGAGAAAATCGAAAAGGAGCGAACCAAATGTGCCCGTGTTTTTCAACACACTCCGGGCGGGGCTCGCGGGGTCTTCGAGCATGTTGCAGACAGTCAGTTCCCAGCCGAGGGAATCCATTTCATGGCGATGATAGGATGATGTGTCATTTACATTCATTATATGTTCCTGCATTCAGGGAAAAAGGCCCCGAAGGAAAACCCATTTTTGCAAACAGTACGGGGGATGCAATCATTTTCCATTCAGTTTCATTTCACCTCCGGCATTCTGCAGATCGCACACCAGGCCAGGCGCTTCAGGTTCGTGCCCCCCCCTTCCGGGGGTGGCTCAGAGCATACAAAGAAAAAATCAAAAGCAACTTTAAGCCGGGGGACGCAGATTGAGACTTGCAGCAAGCCTGCCATTCCTGCTTCAGCAGGCTCATCTCGGGGAACTCGATACAGCGCATCTCGATGCTGCTCGATACAGGCAGCACAAAGCCCAAAGTGGGGCTAAAACGATTTGAATGTATACGAAAAAACTAAATGACACCGGGATCGACAGGAACCGTTCCGATTGAAGCAGAAGAAGAAAAAAGCAGGTAAAAAAGAACCGCGAGAGTGACAAGAACAATCACTGCTCGAATGAGCATTTTCCTCTGCTCCTCAGCAGGAAGAAGCCTGAAATTTTGCAGACGGTACTTTAGATTTATAAGGGCTTCAATTCGTTCCTGTTTAAAACGGGCAGCGTCAAAATTTTTCAATGTATGTGCCGCCTGGCTGAAGGGCTGTTGACGGGGTTTCTTTTTTATCCCCACATCAAAGGCCCCCTTCTTATAAAGTTCGGGATCATCCGGGTCGGCCACAAAGCTGTGGCCGCATTGACATGTCACCTTTACCTTTCCTTTGTCGAGGGGAAAACGCAGCTTCCTGTTACAGGCGGGGCAGGGGATGATGAAAAACATCTCTTCTCTCTAAATCAGTTCCTTGACCTGTTTCATGATTTCCGGGACACGGGAATAAAAATTTTCCATATCCTCGGGAGAAAGACCTGTTGCCTTCAGGGCGGTTTCATTTATCTGATGATAAAGCCCGTCACTTCCCACACCGACACCGGCCATGAGACTGAGAATATTGGCAAGATGAACAATGGAGACTTCTTTCAGGTGTTCCTTCGGCGCGCTGTCAGGGTCCTGGTAATAGCGGACAATGGACTTGAGTACCGGGGGAAAATCCCACTTGTCGAGAATCTTTTCGCCCACTTCCTGGTGACTGAACCCCATAATCTCCTTCTCCGCCTCGGAAAATGTCAGCTGTTTTGTTTCAACCGCCTCGAGGATATCCTTATAGGTAGACTGGACAAAAAGGGCCAGAACCACCTTGCCCACATTATGAATAATACCCCCGGTGAAGACCACGTCAGCAATACCTTTCTGCCCGCTTTTAACGGCAATGTTTTTTGCCATATTGGCGACCACGACCCCATGCTTCCACAGATCTCCCTTGGCAAGATCGTAGCCAATGACAAATTTATCAAGAACAGGCTTTGCCGCCACGACCATGACTATATCCTTCACCTCTTTAAGCCCCAGGGTCACAATGGCCCTGTCAATTGAAGAAATTTCTTTTCCCTTGCTGAAATAGGCGCTGTTACACAGCTTCAATATATTTGTCGTCATTGACTGGTCTTTTGAAATCTCTTCAGCAATAAGCTTAAATGAAACATTGGGATCATTTGCCATCTGGATAATTTTGCTCGCCACCGCGGGTATAGATGGCAGCTGGTCAATGTTGTTTATAATCGTTTCTATACGCTGTCTTATATGCTCGTGCATGAGTTTCTCCAGAATCCCTCGGTTATACTTTATAATACATCTTTTCCTGACCCGCAGCCTTGATTTTCAAGTGCCCGTCGTTCAGGAAGAAATCAATAACGCGGCCCGTATTGCCCCCGACGTCCTCTTCGAGGAGGGGAATTCCCATCTTTTCAAGGGTTTTTCGTGTCTCCTCGATATTTCGGTCGCCAATCTGTCCCAGGGAGACATTTGCCTGAAACTTGAACATGGATGCCCCCCCTGCAATTTTTGCTGACATAAATTCCTTCTTTGCTCCTTCTTTTACAAGACGGTTAACCAGAAGAGGAATGGCCGTGTCAGCATATTTTTCGGGATTAGCGCCACCGGAAGTATCATTGGGAAGGAGAATATGAGCCAGCCCGCCAATCTTTTTGGCGCGGTCATATATGCAAATGCCGATACAGCTTCCCAGTATGGTTCTCAGTACTGCCGGATTTGCGCCAAACTTGACCTGGGCGACACCGACGTTGATTAGTGTTTGGTTCATAGTCATTCTCTATTATCTATAATAAAAGTTTTACCTCTACAAAACCGATGCCTAATGCTACAACCACTTCTTTCTTTTGTCAAGGAAGGTAAAAGGCGGGGAAGTTTTTTTTCTAAAAAGATCAGGATATAATGAGCCAAAAATCAAAGGCAAATTTTTCCATCAAAATCGACAGAGGTATTCATACTCAAAAAAAACAGGATATCTATAACCAAAATTAAAAAAAACCAGTATTCTGCATAAAACGGCACCGGCTCAGGTATTGAGAATTTTGCGGGCAAAATCGGTGAGGATGCGCGCGGTAAGACCCCATATTTCATGCCCCTCATAATAGTAATAATAGACATTAAAGTCCTTTCCCTCGTGGTTATATGTTTCAATGCGGTCGTACTTTAATTCTGCGAAAATGCTCAAGGGGGCCTCTACGTGATCATCGATTTCATCCCTGCTGAAGATATACTCCACCGGCCAGGGCACAGACCCGATGAAACAGCTGACATGATGCCCGAAGATAGAGACATAGTCATCAAACTGCCCGATATACTCAATCATTTCCCCGGGGATGCCCACCTCCTCATAGGTTTCACGGTACGCTGTCTCCAGTATCGATTCATCCGTATCATCATACCCTCCACCAGGAAAGGATATCTGCCCCTTGTGGGTGCGCACCTTTTCAGTCCTCTTGGTAAGAAGCACATGGGGTTCGCCATCTTTTTCCATGAGAAGTATCTTGACCGCGGAACGGCGCAGGCCCTCATGGTCGAGACTGCGGGGATTCAGTTGTTCAAGCCTTTCACGCAGGTCTTTTTTAAAATCTTCAAAGGTGTATTCTTCACTGAGCTGCAATTTCATAGAGATCTCTGCCATTGATGTCATTTATTACGATAGCGGGAAATTTTTCAACAGTAAGACGGTGTATCGCTTCAGGTCCCAGGTCTTCAAAAGCCACGACCTCGCATGCCGTTATACAGCGGGAAAGGTAGGCTCCGGCACCACCGAAACTGCTGAGATAGAGGGCACGGTACTGCTTCAGGAGACGACGGGTTTCAGCGTCACGCCGCCCCTTGCCGACCATGCCGCGTATTCCCGCTTTCAGGATAGTTTCAGTAAAGGCATCCATACGGTAGGAAGTTGTCGGCCCCGCCGCGCCGATTATCTTCCCCGGGGGTGTGGGACTGGGCCCCACGTAGTAAAGTACCTGTCCCTCTGTATCAAAGGGAAGTTTCTCTCCCCTCTCGATCATGGCGCAGAGGCGTTCATGGGCCTTGTCCCGGGCGGTATAAATAACACCTGAGAGGTGAAGATGATCGCCGCTCTTCAGCTTCCCGATAACCTCATCGGCCAGGGGCAGAGAAATATCTATCCAGGGACTGTTCACAGTATCACCTGCCGATACCGCATGGAATGGCACCCCAGGTTCAGCGCCACAGGAAGAGTGGCGATATGGGTGGGCGCTTCTTTGATATAGACACCGGCAACAGTCGAACGTCCCCCGAAACCGAGGGGGCCGATACCGGTTTCATTACACCGTTCCCTGATCCGTATCTCCAGTTCCGCGTAGAAAGGGTCAGGATGCAGGGCACCGACGCCGCGCAAAAGGGCCTTTTTCGCGTTCACCAGGGCAACGTCGGCACTTCCCCCTATGCCGATACCAAGAAAGAGGGGGGGGCAGGGATTAGGCCCCGCATCCCGGACCGTTGCTTCAACATAGTCTATAATTGAATCAATCGAATCAGTGGGACGAAACATCCTCAGGGAAGTCATATTTTCAGATCCACCGCCCTTCAGAAGGAGGGATATCTTTATATTTGATCCCGCAACAATATCAGTATGAATAAAAGCAGGGGTATTTGTCCCGGTATTGATTCTCCGCAGGGGATCACTGACAATTGATTTTCTCAGGTAAAAATCACGGTAAGCGCCGGCAACGGCATCATTGATGATCTCTTCAAGGAGCCCACCGGTGATGACAGCCTCCTGTCCCAGTTCAATAAAAAATATAGCCATGCCGCAGTCCTGGCAGAGGGGAACCTGCTCCTGCCGGGCAATCATTGCATTCTCCCTGAGGACCTCCAGGGTCATGATACCCGACGGGGAATCCTCGGCACTGATCATGGCGTCAAGAGATTCCTCTACATCGAGGGAAAGTTCAAAACTTGCCCTCCGTATCAGCTCCCTCACGGCAGCGACGATTTCATCACTCTGTATTTCTTTTCCTGTCATAACCGCTCTGATTTGCTTTTAACTCCTGCGAGTATCCGGTTTCAATCCTGTTTCTCATACCAGTTTGTTTCTTAACAAAATCATGGCAAGTTCTTTTTCCCCGCCGCCACAGACTGCAGTATTGCCACCAGTTCACTGATCGTTACCGGTTTTGAAAGATAATCATCCATACCCGCCTTAAGGTATTTTGAACGGCTCTCTGCAAGGGCATCTGCTGTCAGGGCAATTATCGGTGTATATTTGCCTTCCTTCTCCTCAAAGAGCCTGACTGCAGCAGTTGTTTCTATCCCGTCCATCTCAGGCATAAAGGCATCCATAAATATGCAGTCAAAATTTTCTTCCCTTACCCTTTCGAGAACCTGCAGCCCGTTTTCCACAATGGTTACTGAATGCCCTCTTCTTTCAAGAATTTTAAGTATCAGTTTCTGACTGATAAGGTCATCCTCGGCGACAAGGATATTCATGGGCGTCTCAAAAGTGTCCTGACTTCCCCCCTTGCTCCGCGTTATAAAATCTTCAGGTACAGATGTAGAATAATCAAAATAGACAGTAAAATAAAAACGACTCCCCTTACCGGGATTACTTTCCACGCTAATGGTTCCTTTCATCAGGGTCACAAGGCGCCGTGCAATGGCAAGACCAAGGCCGGTCCCCCCGTAATTACGTGTCGTTGAGGGATCCGCCTGGGAAAAACTGTCAAAGATCAGTTTCAGCTTGTCCTCTGAAATCCCTATCCCCGTATCAGCCACCTCGAAGAAAAGTGTAATGCCTTTTTCGCACGTTTCACTCGTACTGACGGTTACGGTAATTTTTCCCTCGTTGGTAAATTTTACAGCATTGCTGACAAGGTTAACCAGTATCTGGCTGAGGCGCCCCGGGTCTCCCGTAATCAGTTCAGGCACATCATCTTCAACCCTGCTTTCAAGGTCGACACCCTTCTCCTGGGCCATATACTCGAAGGTCCTGCAGATGGCGTTCACCACATCCCTGATACTGAAATCAGTCTTTTCCAGGACCATCTTCCCTGATTCAATTTTTGAAAAATCAAGAATATCATTAATGAGGTTCATCAGGTTCTTCGCGGAAAGATCCATCAACTGCAGGTACTCCTTCAGGTCATCGGTAGGGAGCTGGTTATCAAGGAGCTGCAGCAGGCCGATGATACCGTTTAAGGGCGTGCGTATTTCATGGCTCATATTCGCTAAAAAGGTGCTTTTCGCCCTGTTTGCCGATTCCGCTTCAACTTTTGCTTTCTTGAGAGCCTCCTCAATATTTTTTCTCACCTCGATTTCATGGGCAAGTTCTTCATTTCTCTCCTTAAGCTCCGCGGTTCTCTCTTCGACACGCTTTTCCATCAGGGAATATGACTTGATCAGTGCCTGGTGGCTGATATTCAGTTCATCAGAAAGCACCATGATGTGAGAGTAGGCGGAAGAAAGTTTTGCCGCATTAATCGATGCCTGGTTGATTAGAAAAATAACCAGGCCGTAGATAAAGAGGTTCGATACGGGGAGTTGGGCCAGGTCGATTATAAGGTCATAGGCGGATGTTACAATAATTACAAGAGTTCCTGACAGGGCCGCTACCGAATAGGGGGTCCGGGCAATGACCTGTTGAATAATCAGCCCCAGTCCGGACAGGAGAAAAAAGACAATGATAACACTATAGATGTCCCAGAGGTAGAACATGTATGAGTAAGGCAGAACGAGAATCAAAAAAGCAAAAACCGAAGAAACAATGGCAGAAGACCGGGGAAGCCATTTCCCAAACTTTTCATCAAAAAAATAGTAAAGATAATAATAATAAAGGGGAACAAGAGAAACCAGCATCAGCCTCTGAATCATTTCCTCCATGTGAAAATTCAACCACGGGAAAAGAAAACTAAGGAGCATTTCTCCTTCGAAAAAAGCGTGAAAGCATATAAAAACACAGAAGATACCGAAAAAAAGAGATGTGCGGTCCCGGCGGCGGAAAAGATAAATAACAAAGTGATACAGGGCCATGCTGAAAATCAGGCCGGCAAAAAAGATATTCAGGAAAAGAGAAATGAATTGTTCTTCCCTGACCTGCGCCTCTCTTCCGAGAAGTATGGGGGTGTTCATACCCTGGCGGTAGGAGTCATAAGAACTGACATGAAGGGTTACGGAAAAGCGCTGTTTCCGGGGCTGAAAGATTATAACCCGGGAAGAAAGCTTTGCATTTGTTTGCTCCCGTGTTGTGCCGACAGTACCGAATGAATCGACCAGTTCATCATCGATCCAGATTTTATAGGCGGTATAAATCATGCTCAGTTTCATCCCGTAAAGGGCATTCGCATCGGGTACCGTGACTTCTGCATGATAGGTGGCAAAGCCGTTGCGGGGAAGTTTTCTCCCCTCATACATCATGCCCTCCCAGTTGCCGGGAATGGTAATATAACGTTTCTTTTCATCGGGAAGGGCCCTGATCTCACGGTAAGTCAGAAGCTCCCTCCAGTAGAACTCCCATTCACCCCTGAGGGGAACCAGTCCCTCCTTTTTAAAGCTGTAGGGTTGCTTCTTCTGATTCAGGTTAATTTTCCCCTTCACAAGTGAAGGGGAGAGCTTTTCCTGTGTGCCGAAGGAACAGGAAAGAAAAAGAAAAGGCAGCATTATTAAAAACAACGTTCTCATAACCAATAGTAGATGGCGGCAATTTCTGATGTCAATATATTTATCCCCTGCCCGACATAAGCAGCCTCTCAATAAAAACATTACTCCAAAAATCCCGTATATCTTTACCGGCAGGCTCCCTGCCTTCTTTTATCTTGACTATTTGATTCTTTTATATAATACTTTTACCGGAGCGATAAATGAACAGACCCGGTAATATAATAATCATCAATCTTTCCAATGCCCTTACAGAAACAATAAAAGAAATCCTTGAACTGGAAAATTTCAGTTTTCGTCTCTACGAGGCAGGTATTTCTCTCCAGGAGATGCATTCAGTCAAGGTCTTCTGTCTTTCGGCTCCAGACAGTGCCGGGCAAGACATCTGGGAAACAATCACCAGCATTAACCAATCCCTTCCCGGGCCGTCCCTTCTTCTCTGTGATTTCAATGAACTGGGGCTCTACCGCGCTTCCCTTTCGGCAGGCATCGACTATTTTATGGCGCCCCCCTTTATGCAGAAACATTTTGCCGAACAGATTCGTTTCCTGGTAGAGAGAAGCGGTTCCATCCACAAAAACAAGACTGAAAAAGAAAAATCACCGACAGATGACCAGAGCCCCCTTCTTTTCTCCCTGGCAAACAGCATCCATCACCGTTCCCTTATCGATACCTCCCGGGAACACTGCCATGACGAAAGTGACCACCTCCTCGACTTTAATTTCGAAGGAGAGACATATACTCAGCTGAAAAAAGAACTAAAGAAAGCCCTGGAGAAAGGTGAATTCAGGCTTTTCTACCAGCCTGTCATGGATATTAACACCGGGAGACTGGCAGGCTTTGAATCCCTTATTCGCTGGGAATCCCCTGACAGGGGAATGGTGGGGCCCGATGATTTTATACCGGCAGCGGAAAAATCAAATGTAATCATTGCCATGGGATACTGGATAATCGAAGAGGCGGTTACACAGCTCGCTGATTGGAAAAAGGAGTTCACCATTGACCGTCCTTTCAAGGTGGGGATAAACCTCTCGGCACGCCAGTTTCTTCACCAGGATCTGAGCCGTAGAATCATCGACGAAGTTTCCAGGAGGAACCTCCCTCCGGAGAGTGTCGCCTTTGAAATCACAGAAAGCGCCTTCATGGAAGACATGGAAAAGGCAAACATTACACTCCTTACACTGAAATCGGAAAAATTTCCCCTCTACCTCGATGATTTTGGCACCGGTTACTCATCCCTCACCTACCTTCTTCACTTCCCTGTTGACACCATCAAAATCGATAAATCCTTCGTAGAATGGATGCATATTGACGAGCAGAGCATGGAAATCGTACGCTCTGTCACAACCCTTGCGCATAACCTGGGAATGAAGGTTGTGGCCGAGGGTATCGAATCAGAAGAACACCTGGCAATGGCAGCTGATTTCGGCTGTGACCTGGGCCAGGGATATTTCTTCAGCAAACCACTTCCCGCGGCGGAGGCAACAGAATTCGTGAGAGAGCATTTTGCCGAAAATTCTTCGAACAAGGGAAAAGACTGAAACATGCCAGACACCGCCCCGAAAGGCCCCCTTCTCCATGAAGTTCCCTTCACCCCTTCAATAGAAAATCTTTTTGCTGACACGGGACTGCAAAAAAGCCCGGCTTCCCTGCGGGAGAAGGCACTTTCCCTGATTTCAGAGGGAGAAAAAATCGCCCGGCCCCGCATCCTCTACCGGGACTGTTCCGTAAGTGTTTCACCTGAAGGGGATATCAGGCTGAATGCCATTCCCCTGGGGGGAGAACTTCCCCGAAAAAACCTGAAAGAGTGCAGCGAAGCAGTTGCCTTTATTGCCACCTGCGGCATCGAGATTCACCGGTGGCTCGACACCTTCACCGACTACCTTGAAATCTCCATTGCCGCTGTTGTAGCCGATGCGGCACTGCAGGAGGCGGTTAATTTTCTCTTCACCCTTTTCAGAAAAGAGGGCCGTGAAAAGCCCCTCTCCATCATGACTCCCGGCTCACTGCCCGGCTGGCCCTTCAGTGACCAGGAAAAAATCTATTCACTTCTCGAAAAAAAAACCAGAGAGGCTGAGATATCACTCACCCGTGAAGGGCTGCTTATTCCCCTGAAATCAATTTCAGGAATTCTCTTTAGCGGCGTTGAAGAATTTATCAGCTGCCGCTCCTGCACTATCGAAGGATGCCGGTGGCGCAGGGCCACTTTTCAGACCCGTTAAAAGTGCATGGAGAAAAAATAAAAATTTTTCTGTATTTTAAGTTTACAATATTGTACCTTTCGATTTCATCGACAAAAAAAGAGGAGACCGGCACTAATGAAATTTTTCATCGATACCGCAGACATTCAGGAAATCAAAAAGGCCCGTGAACTGGGCATTCTCGACGGGGTGACCACCAATCCCAGCCTGGTCAGTAAAATAGGCCGCCCCTACCGAGAGGTTCTCGAAGAGGTGGCAAAAGAAGTAGAAGGCCCTGTTTCGGCGGAGGTCATCGCCGTCGATTACGAGGGCATGGTGGCCGAAGGCAGGGAGCTGGCAAAAATCGGCGACAACATCAACATCAAGATACCCCTCATCGAAGAAGGGCTCAGGGCGGTCAGGACACTTTCAACAGAAGGTATCAGGACCAACGTGACCCTCTGTTTCAATCCCGTGCAGGCACTCATGGCGGCAAAGGCGGGGGCAAGCTACATCTCACCCTTTGTGGGTCGACTCGATGACATCAGCCACGAAGGCATGGACATTGTCGAAGAGATCGCCGCCATCTACGGCAACTACGGTTATGAGACAGAAATTATCGTGGCATCCATCAGGCACCCCCTGCATATCAAGTACGCCGCCCTTGCCGGGGCGGATATTGCCACTATCCCCTTTTCTGTTTTTCAAAAAATTGTACGGCATCCACTCACCGATATCGGCCTCGAAAAATTCCTGGCGGATTATCAAAAAATTCAAGAAGAAAAAAGCTGACGGGTAAAGTTCTTCATGCAGATAAACCAGGGCAGAGAAAAAAAAATCGACTACCCCGCACAATGCACCTTCAAGGCGGTCTTTCGAAGCAGCGCAGAAACAGAGACACGCATTGTTGCAATTCTTGAAGAAAGGGACATTAACGGAGATATCCATCAAAAAGAAAGCAGCAACGGCAAGTTTATTTCATACACTGTTACAGCAGAGTTTCCCAGCAGGGAGGTCCTCCATGAAACATGCCGGAGCATCTCCACACTCAAGGGTTACATGACCCTTTTTTAAGATCGGGGGGGGTGGGGGGAAGTTTATTCCCCCTGGGCGAGACCGGCAATGGCGCCGGTACTCCAGGCAAACTGAAGGTTGTATCCCCCGCTATCACCATCGATATCGAGAAGTTCCCCCGTAATAAAAAGGCCAGGCACTTTTTTCGACTCCATCCCTGCCGGGTCAATCTCATCAACGGCAACCCCGCCGGCGGCGGCAACAGCCTCTTTGAAATCACGGGGCTCCCCGGGAATGACACGCAGCCCCTTCAGGCAGGAAGTTATTTTCTCTTTTTCACTGACAGTCAGGTTCTTAACCGGCCTGTGCTGATCAATGCCTGCTGCCTCGCAGATGACTTCAGGGACCCTCTCTTTCAGTATGCCCCTGAGACTGAAAGCAATCTCCCTGTCAGGATCACCCCAGAGTTCATCCAGAAGTAGAGCCAGCTCTTGATGAGAGGTTTCAGGAAAAAAATCGATCGCAATCTCGGGGATAGAATCATGGTAGATGGCTTCATTAACAGAACGGGATATCTTCAAGGCTGCGGGCCCTGAAAGACCGTACCCGGAAAAAAGGACTTCCCCCATGGACTCTTCGATAATCTTTTTCTCCCGGTAAACGGTCAGGGCCACATCCCACTTGATCCCCTGAAGGCGGTGAAGACGCTTCATGGGAATATTCAGGGGCAGGATTACCGGTCGCGGGGCAATGATGCGGTGGCCCATTGAAGCGGCAAGTTCATAGCCGCTTTTTGATGCCCCCACAGGGGAGTAGGCACAGCTTCCCGCGGCAAGAATGATTGAATCGAAAAGTTCTTCTTCTTTGGCCGCGGTCCTTACCAGGAACCTCTTCTTTTTTCTGAAAATATGATCGATACGCCGGTGAAGCCTGAGATCCACTCCCCGCTTTTCCATCTCGTAGAGCAGCATGGCAACCACTGACGAGGCCTGAAGTGACGCGGGAAAAAGCCTGCCCTCCCCCTCCTCAAGAAAGGGAATACCTATATCTTTAAAAAAAAGTTCTGTTTCATTGAGCCCAAAACGGGAAAAAACATTATGAACGAATGAAGGATTCTCTCCGTGATACCTCTCTGGATCGAGGTATCGGTTGGAAATATTACAGCGCCCGTTACCGGTAATGAGGATTTTTCTCCCCGGCTTTTTCTGTTTCTCAAAAAGGACTACATCGCATCCCACCTCCACGGCATGACATGCCGCCATCATACCGGAAGCACCGGCTCCGATTATGCCAATCCTTTTCTTCAAAAAATACTATCTCCGGCCTTCCCAGCTGTTCTGTCCCCCGGAGTCTTTGAAATATCCCCTTACGAGCCTGCCATCTTCACTGAATCTTCCATAGAACTCCTGCTGAAAATATCTCTTTGCTCCAAACTTCTCAAGCTCTTCACCGGTGGTGATGCTTCTTATAAAATAGATCTTTCTCCCGGTGATAATCACATTCTTGAGGGCCTGGGCCTGCCCTTTTCCCCAGTTATCGAAACGAATGGTGCCGGCAAAAACACCTCCCCTGTTTTGTATTACAAGGTCACCCTGGAATCCCGTCATCCTGATCTGATACCTGCCTATATAACGTTTATTTTCACTGGTAACCCTGCGGCCCTCTTTCAGCTGTGCTCTCTCTTCCTTCATAGTTTCTTTTCTGGCTCCTTCCTCTTTTCCGGAAGTTTTCTCTTTATCAACACTTTTGCAGCTCCCGGCTGCCATAACCAGAAAAAGTAAAAAAGCCACAACAGGTCTTTCTTTATTCATTGTTTTTCTCTCCCTGTCTCTTTTTCTTCACACATGTCTCTGCATTGAATATCGGAAAGTAACAGATGAAGGGTTAATCATTATCATCCGCAGAAAAGGGACCTTTTTTCTTTTTAATGAGCCCGGCATAAAAAAGAAAAGGAAGCCCGATGCCGGCCCAGGTGAACTGGCGAAAACGCTTGATAAGGCCCACGGAAAGCCCCAGGGCCGGGTCATACCCCAGCATTGCCAGTCCCAGGGAAAAGGACCCTTCGCTGGTCCCCATGTTTGCGGGCATGAAAAAAGTCACACTGGTCATAATAAATCCCAGGATATAGATAAACATGGCATCAAGAAAGCTGAAATGTGAAATCTCCCCGATGAAATTGATAATCAGAAAAATCTCGAGAGTATTGATAAAAAGTATAATGAAATAATGGAGAAAAAGGGAAAACAGGAAGTCTTTTCTGTTTTCTCTTAAAAGAAGAAAACTGATTTCCCTGTCAAGTTCTTCAACGTTATCCCATCTCTTTTCGGTCATAAACCTGTTTGTTATTCTGCGGGGAAGTTTATTCAAAATAAAGGAAATAAAACCATCACGCTGTTTTTTTAAAACAACCATAAGAATGAGCAACAAAAAAAGAAGCCACACCAGGCTGAGAAGACTGACATAAAGAGGAATATTAAGAATAAAGAGACCAACCACAATCCCCGTAAGAAAAATCAGTATCACCGAAATGGAATGAACTGTTCTGTCGATAACCACCGCTGCCAGGCCTGAACTGATAGGGACAAAGTCCCTGATATACATGGCCTTTATCGGCTCCCCCGCAAAGGCCCCGATGGCATTGATGGCAGAAGTGGCATCACCGGCAATACGCGCTTCTACAATACTTATAAATTCCCGAAAAGTAAGCTTCTGATGAATAAAGAGACGCAAAGCATAGGAGAGGCCGATATTGCTGAATATATGGATGGAAACGAGAATAAGAAAACGCCATCCCAGGCCCATTATATGATCAATGGTCTTTTCAACACCAAAATAACGAAAGAGTATAACAAGCAGTACAATCCCCAGGACAAGAAACAATGCCCTCAGCGAATCTTTCATATGAAATTCCTTAACATAGTATCAAGTGTAAACATACGTCAACAATCCAGCTGTCTCAAAAGCCCCCTGACCTGTTTCGACAGGCTCACCTCGATATGGCTCGATGCAGGCAGCACAACGCCCGGAAGGGGGACTCTCTTTGAATTTAAAAGCCCCCCTTTGGGGCAACGCTTTTCAGTGCATCCTGTACCTGCGCTGCACCAACCTCTCCGTGAGAACAAGGATTTAGGGGGGAATAGAAAGCATCTTGCCCTAATAACAGGGGAATCATGAACTTCCGGGACACCCCCACTGTTTAATATATTTATAAACAAATAGCTTTAAAAAAAAATTATTTGTTTATAATAATTCTATAGACCGGCAGGAGCCTTGTTTACAGTTGTATCGCCATAACGGTAAAATCATCCCTCAGGTCACTCTCCGGTGCCTCCCGCGCCAGTTTTCCCAGTTTTTCCACCAGCATATCAGGACCATGATGAGAATACACGGTACTGAGCCAGGCAAGTTCCTCCTCGCCCCTTTCCGTATCAAGGTCACTTCCCCCCAGGCACTCAACAACACCATCAGTATAGAGGACCAGAAGGTCTCCGGGTGAATAAAAAACCCGCTTCTCTTCAAATTCCTGGTCATGCAGCAGTCCCAGGGGCTTCCCCGCCCCGTTAAGATATTCGATATCCCCACTCTCCTTTCTCACAAGAAACTGGCTGTTGTGCCCTGCGCTTCCGAATGATATCTCCCGTTTCGCAGGATCTACATGGGCGTAAAAAACCGTTACAAACATGCCGTATTCCGATTCTTCCGTGATGAGCTGGTTACTCTTCTTCAATACTTCACCGGGGCAACAGTTAAGATCCTGCTCAACCCGCAGAATAGTGCGAACCGACCCCATAAAAAGGGCGGCAGGAATTCCCTTGCCGCTGATATCCGCCACAAGAACGCCATAACTGCCATCCTCCGAAGGATAGAAATCATAAAAGTCTCCCCCAATCAGTTTTGCCGGTTCATTAAAAGCCGCCATTCGCTGGGAGCCGAAGGTTGAAGGAATGGCGGGAAGAATACTCCTCTGTATCTGTGCAGCAATGTCAATCTCCTGGGCAAGCCTGCGCTGCTGTTCATGGTTTCGTATGTTTTTCAGGTTCTGATATGTTTCTGCAACCTGGCTCCCTGCCGTGGAAAGTACCCTCATGTCAAAGGAATCAAAGAAACCCCTGCTTTTCTTGTCTGCCAGATTAAGGACCCCGATGGCTGTATTCTTGTAAAATACAGGCAGCGAAATAAATGATTCTGTCAGGTAACTGTGCCGCCGGGGGGTGAGGTCTTCAGGGAGTTTATCATCAGCGCTGGTAATCACAAGGGGTTCGCCCCTGGTAAACACATGACCGGCGATAGTCCCCTGAAGGTCTATAGAGGTGACCCCGGGCCTGAAATCAGAAATCCCGTACGCTGCCTCGAGGATAAGTCTTTTTGATTCACTGGAATAAATACAGAGGGAGACCCTTTCCACACTGAATGATCGGGCAAGGGATTCCACAATCTCCTGCAAAATATTCTCATCATGGGAGGCAAAGGATATGGCATTGGAAATTTCATAAAGGGCAGAAAGCTCCTCGATTCTTTTTTCAAGATCATCGTAGAGCATACGGTTCATGATGGCAATGGCTGCCTGTTCCGCGATATACTTTCCTTTTTCAAGGTCCATCTCGTCAAAAAAATCACGGCCCAGGGAATTGACGATTTCCAGAACCCCCACCAGTTCGTCCATAACGATCATGGGTATGCATATAATATTCCGTGTTTTAAAACCGGATTTCTCATCAATCTTCCTGAAAAAACGAGGGTCCGACGGAGCGTCATTGACAACCAGTGGTTTTCCCTCGGAGGCGACACGTCCCGCAATGCCCATTCCACGGGGAACCCTCTCTCCCCGGATAATGTTTCCCTTCTCACCAATAACAATATTAAAAATGAGGTCTCCACTCTCCTTCTCCGCCAGAAGTATGGAGGAGGATTCAGCCTCTATCATTGTCTTGGCCACATTGAGGATAGATTCGAGAAGATCAGACAGGGGTATTCTCGACGTAATAGATTTATTGATGGTACGTATCAGGGAGATATCGACCATATGAGCAATGGTTTCATTTTCAATGCTGTTCATACATTAATCATTATTTAAAAAATTGGTTTAAAATCAAATTGATGGACTGCCTTTATGTGCCGCAGGGTATGTGTCTTCTCTCTCATTACGATGGAAGTTGTTTCTGCCCCACCGGAAAAATACCGCACTCCCGGCAGGAGAACACCATCGGTGACTCCTGTCATTGAAATCATTATCTCACCGTTGCTGACGAGATCACCTATAGTGTAAACCTTGTCGTAATCCACCGGTGAGTAGTAGTCATTCTCATTCTCTGCCTTATTTTCATTTCTGATAAACCGCGCCTGCATATCCCCCCCAAGACATTTCAACGCCGCCGCGGCAAGGATACCTTCCTTGCGCCCACCGACGCCCATCAGTACATCTATGGAATTATCCATTACCGCCGCAGACACCGCCCCGGAGATATCACCATCCCTGATATACTTAATTCGCGCCCCGGTACTTCGTATCTGTTCCACCAGGGGATGATTCACCTGCCGGTCAAGAACACAGACTGTGATATCCTCTATATACTTGTCCTTGGCTCGGGCAATTCTTTTGATATTAATCTCCGGTGTCTGGTAAATATCAACAACTCCCTTTGCCTCGGGGCCCACGGCAATCTTTTCCATGTAACCGGAACAGGTTCTCATAAATGATCCTGGCGATCCCACAGCTACCACGGAAATGGCATTGTGTCCTCCACGGGCGCAGGTCATCTTACCATCCAGGGGTTTTACCGCCACCTCAACATCAGGTCCCGCAGGGTCACCATGAGCACTACCGTCATTGAGTTTGTTTTCACCGGAATCAGCACCAATGGCAATATTTATGCGGGCATACATACTGTCAAAGCCTTTTACCATCACATCAGCAGCTGACAGGTATGTAATATCCTCGTCGCCCTTCCCCATAAATCTGCTTGCATGCAGGGCTGCCATCTCCGTAAGACGAACAGCTTCCAGTGTCAGATGCCTGTCCATAGCCCCTCCTTTATCGGATTGCCTGTCGATTCCCGGCAAAAAGACGTAATTAACCATTGATAGTGATAAAAATGGATTTTTCAAGCCCTTTTCTTCTCCAGACCGGCATGTCTCTCTACCTGAAAAATGTTTTAAACTTCCTCCCTATTTTTTTTCTTTTTAGAAATTCTAATTGACGGGAGCTTCCCCTGCCATAAAATAAAGTGACATAATCTCTTTTATGTTCCCCCTGGAGAAACTGGTGAAAAAAACTGTCATGATCATTGGCGGAGGTCTATTGCAGGCTCCCGTTATCACAGCGGCGAAAAAGATGGGCTACCAGGTTATCGTCACTGATTATAACTTCAATGCCATCGGCATGAAGGATGCTGATATTCCCATCATTATGAGTACCCGGGATATCGAGGGTTCCGTTCGTGTCGCCCGGATGCAGAACGAGATAACCCCCATTCATGGTGTCCTGACCGTGGGGACTGACGCCTCCATGACCGTTGCTGCCGTTGCCAATGCCCTCAATCTCCCAGGCATTAAATTTGATGACGCCGAGGCTGCTACTAACAAAATCAAGATGCGCATGCGCTTCAGTGAATATAACGTTCCCTCCCCTCCTTTTCTTCCCGTCTGGTCTCTCTCCGACGCCAAAAAAGCAAGCAAGATACTGAATTTCCCCCTGGTGATGAAACCCTGTGACAATATGGGAGCCAGGGGGGTACGACGTATCGACAACCAGAACCAGCTCGCAGAGGCCTTTCACTTTGCCAAAGACGCCTCGCCGAGCGGTGAATTGATAATCGAAGAATACATGGATGGTCCTGAACTTTCAATTGACGCCATAATATATAACGACGAGATTACCTTCACAGGCATAGCCGACCGCATCATCGAACACCCCCCCTATTTTATCGAAACAGGTCATACCATGCCCTCATCCCTTCCCGAGAAGACCATTAAAGAAGCCTGTGATGTCATGACACAGGGGATCCGCGCCCTTGGCATATCCATCGGCGCTGCCAAGGGAGATATCAAGATTACCCCCCGCGGTGCCATGATCGGCGAACTGGCGGCGCGTCTCTCCGGGGGATTCATGTCAGCCTACACCTACCCCCTCTCTACAGGGGTGGACCTTATGCAGGCCGCTGTAGAGGTAGCTGTAGGACAGGAGCCGGGCAACCTTGAACCCCTCGTTAACCGGGTCTCCATAGAACGTGCCATCATTACCAGTCCCGGTATTGTTAAAAAAATTACAGGCCTTGAAGAGGCCCTGAAAGTACCCGGCATCAATGAAATCTTTCTCAATGTCGACATTGGCGACACCCTTGTCAGACCACGATCCAATGTTGAAAAAGCGGGTCATATCATTGCCACCGCAGATTCACTCAAAGAAGCTGAATCAGCCGTCGCCCGATGCCGGGAACTCCTTCACATCGAAATCCAGTCCGAATCTGAAATTTCCATGGACATGATAAATCGTGCCGCCCGGGAAAAATTCAAAAAAATCTGCTATGTCTGCCGGCACTGCGACGGAAGGGACTGCCCCACCGGGGTTCCCGGCATGGGGGGTATCGGCACCGGCGCCTCTTTCCGCAGAAATATCGAGGCCCTGCAGCAGTACAAAATTACCACCCGGCTGATCCATGACATTCGAGAGCCGGACACCACAACGTCTTTCCTGGGGCGAAAACTTTCATTTCCCATCATGGCTGCCCCTATAACAGGCGCTGTTACCAACATGGGAGGCGCCATTGATGAACTGGAATACAACCGTGCCGTTGTAAAGGGCTGTCTCGATGCCGGAACAATTTCTTTTGTCGGTGACGGTGCATCCCCGGAAAAATACAAAATCGGCCTTCAGGCCCTTGCCGAAAATGGCGGGGGAGGCATTCCTATATTCAAACCGCGGGCCGTCAACGCTGACATCATCAAAAGAATAGAAGCCGCTGAAGAAGCAGGTGCCCTCGCCGTTGGCGTTGATATCGACGCTGTTGTTTTCAAGACCATGGCCATGAAAAACCAGGCTGTAGGCCCCAAGGGAATCGAAAGTCTCCGTGAAATTATCGGCACCACCTCCCTTCCCTTTCTTGTAAAGGGCATCATGAATCCCGACGATGCACGAAGGGCTGTTGATGCCGGCGTGAGGGCTATTATCATCTCAAATCACGGGGGACGGGTTCTCGACGAAATGGCGGGAACCATGGATGTCCTTGATGAAATCGTCAGTGCCGTAAACGGACAGGTCCCCCTTGTTATTGACGGAGGATTCAGGAAAGGGGCTGATATCGTAAAGGCCCTGGCCCTCGGCGCAGATGCCATCCTCATCGGCCGTCCCGTAGCCATTGCCGCCGTAGGCATGGGTGCCGAAGGGACATGTCACTATCTCGAAGAGATAAAAAAAGACCTGCAAAAGGCAATGATCCTAACAGGAAGTGCCGCAGTCAGAGACATTTCCCGTGAACTGATAAGACTTGTCTAAAAAAATTTATTTACCGACACTTCCATGCCCCCACTTCAGGGATCAGTATAATTAACCCGATAATATAACCAGCAGGAACACATTCTGGAATAAAAATATCTTGCATTTATGAAAAGCAGAAATAGTATTGATGGAAATATAAAAGTGGAGAAACCGGTCAATAATGCAGATACAATTATGGGGCGTCAGAGGATCTCTTCCCTCTCCCGTTACCAATAACGAATACAGAGAAAAACTCCGAAACATTCTGGAGCATGCCGTCACACGTGGTCTGAGCGATGCCGTACAGATAGATGCCTTTATCAACGACCTCCCCCATCATCTGAAAAACACCTATGGCGGCGATACCACCTGCGTTACCGTCACATCTGACAGCGGAAAAATTTATGTTCTTGATGCCGGTACAGGCATACGTCAGCTGGGCAACCGCCTCATTCAGGGACTCTGCGGTAAAGGTGAGGGGGAAGTCAATATCTTTCTCACCCATAACCACTGGGACCATATCCAGGGACTTCCCTTTTTCAAGCCCATCTACATTCCCGGTAACACCATCCGGTTCTATTCACCCTATCCCGGGCAGGAAAAAATCTTAAACCGGCAGATGGAGGCCCCGAATTTCCCCGCCACTTTCAGCGGTACCGCCTCTACCAAGGAATTTCACATTCTCGACACAAAATCAACAGAGCCCCTTCAGCTGGAAGACGACCTCTTTGTCGACCTTCATCCCCTGACCCATCCCAACGGAAGTTACGCCTATCGCTTTAAACAGAGAGGCAAGACCTTTATCTTTGCCACTGATGCTGAATTTACCGGAGAGACACTGGAAAAACTCGGCACCCATTCAGAATTTTTTCTGAATCCCGATCTTCTTGTTCTCGATTCTCAATATACCCTTGAAGAAAGCTTTATGAAAATAGACTGGGGGCATACATCGAACACCATGGCTGTCAACTGCGCTCTTCGCTGGAATGCGCGGCACCTCGTCCTGACCCATCATGAGCCTGATTACCGCGATGAAAAGCTTTATGAAAACTACCAGATGGCCATTCAACACGCCCGTGACAACAGAAACGATACCCTGAAAATTGACATTGCTGTAGAAGGAATGACCTTTGACCTATAGGCCTGATAAAAAACTCATTGCACTTTTCTTATTAATTCTTTTTCCCCTTATTACGCTCCCCCTCCGGGGGCAAAGGACCAAGTCGAGTCTCAGTGCAGGAGAACAGAGATTCGCAGAAAAGGGTTTAAAGGACAATCGCTATTTTTTCTACTTTATTGACACATCCGTCACCAATCTCGGAGACAATGAACAGCAGAAAATTTTTAAAGAATCAATCCAGAGAGACATGATCGCACAGATACTCTACATGAAATTTTCTTTCAGCGATTCCTTTAAAGAGGTCCGGCATTCTCAAAAACTTCTGATCAATCTTTACCAGAAAACCCTGACAAAAGACATCGCCATTACTCTCAAACTGCTCAACAGCTTTGCTCCCGAAGTGATCAATACAAAAAACCGTAAGGCCCGGCACTATCTTTCCCTTGGCTATCGTGACGTTGCTGTGGCACGCCAGTATCTCCTGATGGCAGACAACTACAGACAGAGCCTTTATTCAATGAGACTCTACAAGTATGCAAAAGCCATAAAGAAAGCAAAACATGGGAAACGATACGCCTTTATGGCCATTCTTGAATCACGCCAGGTGAGAGAATCGCCCTTCACCATAGAAAAAGAAATACAGAAACTCTACCAGGAAATGCATGAATACACTGAAGAATCAAAAATAAAAGCATACCGTAAAAAAATCAAACTCCGCAAAAAGGACCTTCTCCTTGCCCGGTCAGACCTGGGCTATCTCTCCTTTGAAAAATTTGCAGAACTTATAAAAACCATTGATAAAAACAAGAAGAATTACTACGTCATGCTTCATCATGATAATTTTTACCGCACCATACAAAAAAAATCCTTCTTTGACCGGACATGGGAAAATCCCCGGCTTGATGAAATTAAAGAATACAAAAAATACCAGGAAAAATACTGATTCTAAAAAGGCATCATGAAACTTAAAATTTTTCTCATCTTCTTTACAGCGGCATTTGCCGCCTGTTCCAGCAACGATCTCACTGGCAGCGACCTTGCCGTGCTGGCAACCTACCAGTCCCCGGAAACTGTCATCCATACGCTCCAGGAAAAAGCACAAAAACCTGGAGAACATTTTGTCCTTGCACGGGCCTTCGAAAAAAAGAAAAGCTATAAATCATCACTCTATCACTACGCGAACGCCTGTTTTGACTCCTACAGGGACAGTTCCCTGCGCCTCTTTCCCCTTCCTCTCTACAGGCATATAAAGGGCTTTCATTTCAAATCCCCCTTCTATGATGATGCCGTCTATAAAATTGCGGCTCTCTTCTACCGTTACCGAGAGTATCCATGGGTACTGAAATTTATCACAGAAATCCCTCAGGACAACCAGGGGCTCTATCGAGAGACACTGGAGCTGAAGATACGAACATTGAAACGTATGGGAAAATACACCGAGGCATATAAAGCTATTGAAAACGCCATTGAAGGGTTTCCCAGTGATTCAATGAAATCACGCTTTTTAATCCAAAAGGCCTCCATAGACGAGAAAAGAAAAGAATACAAGACAGCAGCTGAAACCTATTTTTCCATACTGAAAACACATCCCCGGAGCTGGCAGGAAGGGGTCGCCTCGAAACGCCTTTTTTACTTCCTCGAAAAAAACCTCGTGGTTTTCTCACCCCGACAGAAAAATCTGATTGCCAGAGGCCTTTTTAACAATGGCAGCTACAGCTTTGCAGCGGATCTTCTTCTTTCCCTTAAAGAAAAGGGAACCCCATTTAATATGCCCCTCCTGGTCAGGGCCTGCGCACGAACGAAAAAATATAAAAAAACAGAACAAATCATCACACATGCAGAAAAGAAAAGGGGAAATGCCGATACCCTTAGATCTGCATATGCTGCCGAACTGTGGAAAACCCGGAGGGAGACACGTGCATACCGCCAGTATAAAATTCTCCAGAACAGCACGCAGAACGATATCAGGGAAACCGCCCTTTTCATGGCCGGGAAATACCTGGAAGAACGAAAACGAAAAAAATTTATTCACTTTTTTAATGAAATGCTTAAAGAAAATCCCGCATCTCCAAAGGGGGGTGAGGCCCTCTGGCTTATCGGACGTTACTACCTGAAAGAGGGTAACGATAAAATGGCTGCCTCATCTTTCGAAGAAAGTCTTCAAAAAGATCCCCGGGGAATTCGCAGTGATCAGTGCCGTTTCTGGCTATACAAGCTTTACAATAAAATGAACAAAAAAACTAAAGCTCTCTCTCACGCAATGGATATGGCGGTAAAAAATTCCGATTCGACCTACACATGGCGCCTCCTTCCCGCCCTGGCAAAAAAATACAGCTTGAAGGAACTGCTCAGTCGCTACCACAGCGCTGTCACTTCCAGCAATCAGAAGTATGCTGTTTTCTATCATGCCCTTGCCACCTGCAGGGAAAAAAACGAAAAACAGCGGCAGGAGCGCATCAGCAATATCCCCGGTAACATAAATAAAAAATACCGTCTCCTTCACAAGGCTGTTTACAGTGAAAAACCATTGCCCAAACAAATTGAAGAAGAACTGCAGCTTTATTTCTCAACAGGCTGTTCAGAGGGGATCAGGCGCACTATTTCCCTGTTACGTGCCCGCAAGGCCCCTTCAGCTGACATTGAGGCTTCTCTCTGCCGCATCGCGGCACGCTTCGGCAACCATTATTATGCCATTTACAATTTACAGGAACTCTATAAAACCTTTAACCTTAATGAAAACTACTTTCTGCAGTCACACCGGCTTAACTCCCTTCTTCTGCCGCGTCCATTTTTGGAATGTACAAAAAGGAGCAGCAAAAAATATTCAGTTGATAAAAATAAAATTTATGCTGTAATTAAGGCTGAATCCCTTTTTAACCATGATGCGGTTTCCCCCGCGGGGGCACAGGGATTTATGCAGCTCATGCCTGCGACAGCACGAGGTATTGCACGGCAGATGAAAATCAAAAAATTTAACCTGTTAAACCCCTGCACTTCAATCACAATGGGGGCTCATTACATCTCCTGGCTCGACAGATATTTCAAAGGTAATTTCGACTTTATAATTGGGGGATATAACGCCGGCCCCGGGAATATAAACAAATGGAAGAAAAAAATTTCCACTCATGATATGGATTTTTTTTCAGAATTTGTACCCTTTGATGAAACACGGTATTATATTTTTCGTACTAATAAATTCTTACAACAGTACACTATTCACTACAGGCAGATAAATTGAGACTTCCATGGAAAAAACCAGAATTCCCTTTCTTTAAATCATTTTCTTTCTGCATAATCCTCCTTGCCTTCTACCTGTCTGCCTGTTCACCAAAAATGGTCTTAAGAAAACATGGCGACCCTGCGAAGATACAGGAGGCCATAGAAAAGTATAATTCTGAGAACTGGCTGACACGCAAAGATGCCCTGATGACCCTGCAGGAAGAATTAAAAAAAAGGAATTCCCCTGAAATTGCCATGACAATAGAAAAAGTCTTTCTCAATGCATCCCTTGATGACCATATCGCCATTCGCATTAAAGCGGCAGAGGGCCTTTCCCTGCTGGAAAGCAGTTCTTCCCTCGCCATGCTGTTGAACCTGGCATCTCCCCGGTCACCGGTCAATGTACGGTGGTCAGCAATCAAGGCCCTCGCGAGCAGAAACTCCCCCCTTGCCACATCTGTCTATGTCCGTGGATTAAGCGATAACGACTGGCTCATAAGGAAGGCCTCTGTCAAAGGGCTTTTACGACTCAAGGATACTGAACTGAAAAACAGATATATAAACCTCATACTAAAAGCCCTCAAGGATCCGGTAATCAATGTCAGGGTGTGTGCCATGGACAACCTTTCCCTCCAGGACAGGAGAATCTATCGTGCCATCACTGCGAACATCTATCAGGGGAAACCGGGCATACTATTAATATCTTCACTCAAAGCGATCAGGGGGTATCAGCTTGACAATACCACAAGAGAAAAACTGATCGATATGCTGAATCACCCCCGTATAAAAATACGAATTCTTGCCCTGAGGGCTTTACAGGAATCACGCAGGATACGGCTTCTTAAAAGGGAAATATCTGAGGGTTAAAAAAATACTGCATGATTATTGTAATCATGCAGTATTTTTTTAGTAATTCTTTTTACTGTCGATATATAAAATTTAATTCTCTTTCTGCATCGATGTATATATCCTGTTTTTGTTATCCTCTATATCCTTTTTATGTTTTTCAAGAAGGTCTTTTTTCCTGTCATTGTCCATTTCAAGGGCCTTTATCATCTGAAAAATATTTTCTTTGGATCGACGGTAATAGTATATTGCCATAACAAGGCCTCGGGGTGAAGCAGTCGTCGCCTTAATATACCTGTCATAATAATCATTGGCCTTCTGAACACCAAACTTGGCATTGCTGAGAAATTTATCTGCCACAGCATTGCGCTTCTCACCTTTAAGGCCCCTTTTAAGAGACTGCTTAATGTTCATTTTGAGACCCATATTCAAAAGCCTGTCAGAATCATCCCTGTATTTTTTTGCCAGTTTCTGGGCAACCTTGAGGATTTCCTTTTCATTTTCCATGAACTTGTCTGCAGCAGCTTCAACCTTGTTTTGAAAATAGAGTGCACTCGCCTCTGCATACTGATCAACGAGACGGGTCAATTCTGCCTCACCGCCACCGTAGTTCATTACTGCCGCCTGAAGCAGTTTAATATATTTAAAATTCTGGTAACTGAGGCGCTTGACCGTCTGTACAGGCTGAGATTTTCTTGACGGTGGTCCATAGAGCGGATCATAGGTTGAACGATATTGTGACATCACCGGTGCTGCCAGTGCAAGCATCACTAAAACGGAAAAAGTTATTCGACATCCCTTTACCATGATATTTCTCCCTTGTCATCACTGCATCCCTGCAGAGTAGTCTTAACTGAATTCTAAAGGCGAAAACTATAAAGTCAAGAAAAATAGCTTGAAATTCAAATAATGATAATAAAATTATCGGGCATTTTGAATTATTTCTTGTCATTATAATGTATTTCACAAAGTATATACAGAAATAAACGAAATAAAAGGTTTAATTTGTGAAATTTCCTGATTCCGCGCATATAGTAGTACCCGATAATGACACCGCTTTAAAATTAAAAATAGCCGGTCTCTATACCACTGAAAGAAACATTCTTCTCCTGGCTGAAAGTGGTTTTAAAAAAATTTATATTGCCCCTGGCCTGGATAAACTTCCCTATCTGAAAAAACTTCTAAAAAAAGCGCAGGGCAAATATAAAAACTGCTCTTTTATTCTACAGGATCCCCCAAAAGCAGAAAAAATACTGCGCATCACGGCAAACGTTTTCCTCCAGGCTTACCAGTTCCAGGCGCCTGAGACCTATTTTGCCTTTGAAAAAAACAGCACTTATGTTCCGCAACACGAAGAAATATTCACTATTACCTCACTTTCCGATGCCAGAAGTGCCACAAAAGAAATTTCCAAAAAAATTATTGCAAATACAGGGGGAGTCATTGCTCAAAAACTGAACAAACGCATTTCCATTCCCATAAGTCGCGTCTTGAGCAAGACACCGATTCATCCCAATATTATTACTCTTGTGAATCTTCTTGTCGGGGTTGCAAGTGCATATTTCATCTTCCTCTCAGCAGATCTTTCCCTGAGTTATAAAGAACGGTATCTGATGATGGTCATGGGAGGGTTTATTTTCCAGCTTGCGTCCGTCCTTGACGGAGTTGATGGAGAGGTGGCAAAATTTACCTTTCGAACTTCCCGTCTGGGTGGATGGCTTGACACAGCAGTAGACAACCTGACGCTTCTTTTCTTCCTGGCTGCCGCAACACATGTCAACTATCACTACCTGGGGGGCATATCCACAACCATAAGCGCCATCATTCTCTTCATCTCGGTAACCATTATCCTGGGAATGCTGTTTATCTACACGAAAAAACACAGTGATACCGAATCACTTACTTCATTCGACAAAGAATTTCTGCAAAAACTTCCCCCCAAAGACCCTGTGATAAAATTTTCTATTGCTATGAAATATGTGATAAAAAAAGAATTCTTTTCCCTTGGCTATTTTATAGTATGCCTCATGGGGCTGGCACACATCATTCTCCCCGTGTCGGCCTTCGTCGGCCTCTGCAGCGCAGGCATTATTCTTTTAATCTACTTCAAATATAAAAACAGAATTAATATTATAAACAAGGGGAAAACCGCAGGGCAGCAAAAATAAAATACCCCGCAGTCACGGTCTGCAACGCGGGGTATTTTGTTACAAAGACGCGCCTGATGCGCGGGCACTATGTTGCCTTTGGCAACATGGCTTATGCCGAATCCGAATCTTTCCATTATTTATAAAAATCGGCACAGGCATCAAGTATTACGCCTTGTAATAAAAAGCGGGAATTATTACTTCATCTTTTTATGGTCAATATGTATTTTCTTGACCCTTCTTTTTTTTATCTTTGGAGCGCCCTCAGGATTATATTTCTCCTGAACTTCTTCGATAGGATGATCAATAAGCATCCTGACAACAGCTTCTGTTTTATTCAAGACATCAATGAGAATCATGTTCTCTTCTGTCGTAAAGTCCTGGAGGAGATAATTTTCCATTGTTATGCCTTCAGGCTTTTCAGAAATGCCAACCCTTATCTTGGTAAAACGGTCTGACTTGAGAGCCTTTTCCATTGACTTGACCCCATCGTGCTCAAGGTTCGAGTACATGTAATCAACCCGCATTTCTCCAAGTTCGAGTGAAGAATCTTCAACGATGCATATAATATCTTTAACATTTATTCGCAGGAATGAGGCGATGTAGAGTACAGATTCGCCTATCAAATTCACGAAGGTTTGAGGTTTCAGGAGAACAACTTCCTGATCAAGAATTTTGCCCCTGCCTATAATAGATTTTTTCTTTTTAACACGAACATCAATATTTTCGTTGTTTCCAAGAATATCTACTACTTTGAAACCAATATTCTGCCTGTTATTTGCGTATTTTTCTCCCGGGTTTCCAAAGCCTACAATTAACTTCAAAAAACCACCACCTCATCTGTTATTTTGTAACGACGAAAAAGTAGATCCCCCATAGAGATCTACTTCTGTTAGTAGTATTTAAAAAAAGAAGGTTACTCTTCCTCAGAAGTTGTTTCGGCATCCTCGACAACTTCTTCAGTTTCTTCTTCCTCTTCTTCAGCCTTGACTGCTCTCGGTGGATTAACAGCGGCAATAACACCTTCAGCATTACTTTTAAGAGTAACACCTTCACCGAGTTCAACATCCTTTGCATGGATTGAATCATCCACCATCAGCTCGGTAACATCAACGGTTATTTTTTCAGGAAGATCTTTAGGAAGGCATTCGACTTCGACTTCCCTTTCTGATATCTCGAGAACACCCCCGAGCTTGAGCCCCTTTGGTGTTCCAACAACTTCTATAGGAACAAGAGTTGTAATCTTCTCTCCCTTTGTCACCTTGAAAAAATCGATGTGAACGATCTGGTCCGTGACCGGGTCGATCTGGTAATCTTTCACAAAGGCAAGGGTGCTTTCATCACTGCCGGCAACATTGATATCAAAAATTACACTTTCTGATATATGTCCATGAAAAAGCTTGAAAAATTCATTCTCCCTTACTTTTATGGATGACGTTTCGCCATGTGAATACAAAACTCCCGGAATAAATCCTTCTCTTCTAAGCCTGCGGCTTATATTCTTTCCGAAATCATCTCTTGTTTCTGCGACCAGTGTTTTTCCTTCCATTTTATCTAACCTCAAAAAGGGATTTAATTTCTAAACAAAAAGAGAACTGACGGATTCACCGTTATAAATCCTTCTGATAGCCTCGCCAAAGAGGGGGGCAACAGATAGAACAGTCAAATTATCAGTTTTTTGCTCTTCCTTGATTGGTATTGTGTTCGTCGTAATAATTTCTTTAAAATCAGCGTCTCTCATTTTCTGTAGAGCTTCACCAGAAAGGACCGGATGAGAAAAAAGACAATAGACATCGAGAGCGCCAAATTCTTTCAGTGCAAGACATGCCTTCGAGATAGACCCCCCTGTATCAACCATGTCATCTATGAGTATACAGTTTTTATCTTTAACCTCGCCGATAACATTCATCACCTCGGCAACATTCGCTTCGGGCCTTCTCTTATCAACAATTGCCAGCCCTGCATGGATATTCTTTGCAAGGAAACGGGCCCTGTCAACACCACCCGCATCTGGTGAAACAACAACAGCATCCTTTATCCGCAGGGACTTAATATAATCAATAGCAATAGGTGAAGCAAAAAGATTGTCCACTGGCACATCAAAAAATCCCTGTATCTGATCAGCATGCAGATCCATTGTCAGAAGTCTATCTGCTCCGGTTACCTGGATAATATTGGCCATAACCTTGGCGGAAATAGGAACCCGCGGTTCGACTTTCCTGTCCTGTCTGGCATACCCGAAATAGGGAACAACGGCAGTAATCCTCTTGGCTGAAGCGCGCATGGCTGCGTCAATTATCAGTAGCAGCTCGATAATATGGTCATTGGCTGGATTGCAGGTCGTCTGAATAATAAAGACATCGTGACCGCGCACATTATCCTTCAACTTTATTGATGTTTCACCATCCTGGAATCTCTTTAATTCGATCCTGGATAATTCCACACCCAGATAATGAGCTATCTCCTGCGCCAGCTCAGGATTTGATGAACCTGAAAACAGTTTCATGGTGCTGTTCAGCATTATAGACTCTGCCTGCGAATCAATTCTTCTTCCAATTGCTGTAATTCTTCCCTGGTATTAACACCTGTTCCCTCCACAGAATCCTCCAGCAACAGGGTTTCCACAGAAAAACCGGAATCAAGAACATGCAAAAGCGCATCAGGCAGGTAATACTCTCCCTGTGCGTTATTCCTGTTAATTTTTTTTAAACCAGCAAACAGGAATTCTATATCAAAGATATATGTTCCTGTATTTACTTCAGTAATTTTTTTAACTTCTTGACTGGCATCCTTCTCTTCAACAATCCTGAGAAATCTACCCGCCTTATCCTTCACGATCCTTCCATAACCACCGGGAGACGGTACGTTCATGGTGAGAACAACCGCCTTCACATTCTCGGGAGCAATACGGTCTATCATGCTTTCTACGGTTTTTTTCGAAATCAGGGGAACATCCCCGCAGGCAATAACGGTATTGCCTTTTAAAAAAGCAAGCTGTTCCTCTGCCTGCATGACAGCATGCCCGGTACCCAGCTGTTCATGCTGCCAGGCATATTTAACCCGATCCCCGAGAGATTCAATAACAAGGTCTCCCTTATAACCGATTACCGTGACGACAGGATTGATACCGGCGGACTCAAGAGTATCAACAACATAATGAATAAGCGGCTTTCCCCTCAGAGGCTGAAGGACCTTGGGAAGAGGGGATTTCATCCTCTCCCCTTTACCGCCTGCAAGTACAATTGAAGATATCCCGCCGATACCCTGACTCTCCTGAATTTTTTGATTATCTGAGGCGCCAGGATTCGAACCTGGGAGTGCCGAGACCAAAACCCGGTGCCTTACCACTTGGCCACGCCTCAATATATATGGTGTGTTTTCACACAAACAGGCCCGAGGCCTGTCTTATACAAATTCTGCCACATGAACAAATGCGACATCTTCTTTCAGAGACAATGCTGCTGCCTCCGCTGCTTCTCTCCTGCCAAAGAGACCAACAACCGTTGAACCAGATCCCGTCATAAGAGCAAATTCTGCCCCCCGCTGACGTACTTCATCTTTCAAAAGGGCTATTTCCGGAAACTCGGTACAAACCACTGTTTCGAAATCATTTACAGCACACTGACGGAGCATCTCATAATCGTTGTCAGCAACTGCCTGTCTCAATTTTCCCTTTATGATCCTTGTTTCTGACTCAGAAAGAGGAGAACGGGAATCACGGTTCAGCATCCTGTAAGCATGCCCGGTATCAACATGGATACCATTGTTGACAATAAGAAGACTTCCTTTTAAATCGAAATCAAGGGGCTCAATAACATCCCCCGTTCCTTCACAAATAGCTGTTCCACCATGAAGAAGAAAAGGTACATCTGCACCGACTTCTCTGCTTACTCCAATCAGACCCGGCATATCAAGACCAAGAAGAGGTGCTGCCAGAACAAGGGCACCCGCGGCATCCGCGCTCCCCCCTCCAAGGCCTGCTCCTGCAGGAATATTCTTTTCCAGAACAAACTGAAACCGTCCTGTAACACCTGCCCTTTCAGATGCCTTTCTGACTGCCAGGGAAACAAGATTTTCTTCTTCTCCAAGCCCGTCAAGCACTTCCGCGCAGGCTCCACCGCCGTTTTTTATTGAAACATAAAGGCCTGACGGTGATTTGCCAGCTTCAGCATATTCCAGTTTTAAAAGATCAAAGAGATCAATCCGGGCCATCAGGGAAAGAATATTGTGATAACCATCATTTCTCCTGTCCAGAACCTGCAGATGAAGGTTTATTTTGGCATAAGCCTTATAAAATTCATTTAAAATCTGCATATAGCCCGTCGACTGAGTGGCAAAATTATTTCAGGCGCCTAAATTTGTCAATAATTAATTATTTTAAGCCCCCTTTTCCACCATTCCTCCATGAAAGCCTTGACATTAAAAAAAACCTGTATGAATTGAGTTTACAACTGCCAGAAAGTAATTATTTTAAAAAAATAATCTCCAATGACTGAATTTACAAATAAAAAAATACTGATTTTTGACTGTGACGGGGTTCTCTTCCATTCAGAGGAAGCAAATCTTGCCTATTTCGAGATATGCCTGAAAAAAACAGCGGGCATTCCTTTGAAGGGAGAACTCCGCAGAAAAGCGACCTACATGTCGGTGCTTCAGCTGTTCCAGGAGATATATGACACCCCCCGGAAAGCCGAAAATGCTTACAGGAAAAGCCAGGAAATCCCCTATGACCCCTACCTGCCCCTCATTACACCAACTTTTGATTTCGAAGAACACCTTCCCTGCCTGAAAAAGGAAAAATTTCTCGCCATTGCCACAAACAGAAGCAAGTCTATGAACAAACTTACCAGGCATTTCAATCTCTCCTGCTATTTTCATTACACCATCTCAGCCCGGGAGGCTCCCCCCAAACCTGCACCGGATATGCTTCTCTCCTGCTGTGACTATTTTAACAGCTCACCTGCCTCAGCTCTTTTTATCGGGGATTCAGATTCAGATGCAGAAGCAGCAAAAAATGCGGGAATATCCTACATCCATATAGGAGAACACGACACTTACAGATCATTCGATACAACGGAGAACCTGATCCTGAATTTACTCAAATAAAGTTTTATATTTGATTCTAAACGAACGATAATACTATATAGAATCACCTAGAAACGAAGCATTTACAGGCAATAAAAGGCCATGAATACTTCAGGCGGCACTACTGCCCGGAAAAAACGAACCGAAGTGCCGGAAAAAATTCTTCCAGATACGAGCTGAAAAAGTGTTTTATACCGAATTAATCTTTATTTTTATAAGCATCATCTTTGCCGCCTCGGTAAGCCTGATGCATCTCATTAAAAGATTCCGGCACAACCAGAATCGTCTTTTTGCATTTCTGGCTCTTCAGATCATTCTTCTAAACATATTACACCTTCTTCAGCTTCTTGACCTTGAGGCTTTTCCGCGACTCCTTCTGTTTAAGCTCAATATGGCTGCCCTCTTTTCTATCACGCAGACTGCTTTTCACCTCTACCAGGTATATCCTGATGGCCTCATCCTGAAACGAATAGGAAAAATTATTGCAGGTTCAATCCCGGGCATCATCACACTCGTTTTTATCTTTTACTCAGACACCATTATAAAAAAAGTTGATGTGACATCATTCATTACCGTCACCCCCGGGAATACTATTCTTTTCTATATTATTCCTCTCTTTCTCTACAGTGCCGGTGGCGTTGCCGTGCTTATTTACAAATCACTAAAACTTGAAAACAGGGCTCTCAGGCATGAAATCATTTACATGCTCGCAGGCACTGCCACAAACTACTCTCTTGTCCTTATCCTTCTGCTTTCATGGCCCCTCTATACAGGAGAAATGTCATTTCGCAACAATTTCACCAACATACCGCATTTCCTTCAGCTCCTCCTTGTTCATTATGCAGTTTGGGATATGAAAACAATTGACTTCAAATCCCTTTATCGACGCACCATTTCATGGATACTTCTTTTTGGCATACTCGCAACGCCTGTCATAGTGAGCCTCTTCTATGTAAGGGAACAGCTTCTGAAAGATGAGGCCATTGCTACGGGTATAACCATACTGGTTTTCCTCTATCTCTTCTTCGTCTACCGTTTCGCAAAACCACGCATCGACTCACTCCTGGACAGGGATTATAACCAGTCACTCGCAAAACTCCGCTCCTTTTTTGAACCCCTCGCCTCAACGGGAAGCACTGACATCAGGGAAATCATGTGGAGCAACTATTACAAGTGGACCATCAATTCTTTTGAAAACGCCTTCGGTACTGACTCAGCCAGCCTCTTCATTCTTGACAAAAAAGAAAAAAAATTCAGGCTCACCCACAGCTTTGGAGAAAGACCCGCTTCTGCCATGATCGAAGCAGATAATTACATCGCCGAAAGCCTCATCGAGTATAGAAAAACAATGGATACCTCCCTTATATACAGTGACCCAGAACTTGAGAAACACAGGGATGACCTGCTCCTCTTTTTTTCCATGAACAGGATTGCCATTGCCCTGCCTCTTTTCAACCACGAAGAAAAACTCATGGCCATTCTTTTCCTTGGCTCACTTCCCGGCAACCGTCCCTATACAAAAAGTTTTCTTTCCGCACTGGAGCTCTACCGCCTTCAGTTTCAACGGCAGCTCGACAACAGGCTTACCATAGATGAGGTCAAATCGACACAGATAATGGAACATGACCGCATTGTCACGGGAAGCATCAAAAACAGAATTATTCCCTCGAAACTCTTTCAGGTACCCGGTATCAGGATAAGTTCTTTCTATATAAATAACTCCAAACAGGGAGGAGACTATTTCGACGCCGTTCCCATTGCCCGGGACAAGATTGCCCTCTTTATTGCAGACTCATCCTATGCGGGAATAGATTCAGCAATCCTCTGTCTTGAACTCTATTCTATCCTTCATTCCCAGCGCCGGGGAAACCTCGGGCCCGATGAACTCCTCACCACTATGAACCGCATCATCGCGTCAACAGAATATTCCAGCAAGTACGCACCGGCCTGCTGTATCACCTATGAAACAGGGGGAGACCTCCTCATCGCCAATGCGGCCTACAATCCCCTCCTGATATTTAATCCCGAAGACCACACATTTACCGTATACGAGACAACAGAAATACCCGTCGGCGTAGAAAAAGAAACAGTTTATTCAGCGCGCGGCATACCCTATCGCAGCGGCACCATCGGCATACTCTCCTCTGATGGATTTTCCTCTGCCATCAATAAGAACGGTGAGGGATACGATATGCTCAGGGTCAGGGACATCATCTATCAGAATCGAAAAGAAAATGCCGCCTTTCTCACCCGAAAAATATATACCGACTTCAGGGAACACATTGAAGACACGAAACAGGCCAACGATATCACACTCATCATTTTTAAAATTGACAGGGGAACCCGATAACATTAATAATAGTGCCGAGACCGTTAAGAAAAGAATGAAATGAATCGGCACTATCGCCCTTTAACCTGAAGAGCCTGCTTTACGTATATTAATTAAACATAACAAGTAGTTCAAATTCAAGCGGTGAAGGCAATAGCTGTAAAATTTTTAAATACAATGCATACGGGATAATCCATTGAAAGAGCAGGCTGAAGAACTGCAAAAAAAA
Source organism: uncultured Leptospirales bacterium (assembly GCA_964534225.1). GTDB lineage: Bacteria > Spirochaetota > UBA4802 > UBA4802 > UBA5550 > CAZHNW01. Next base: position 51,785 of record CAZHNW010000011.1, read on the forward strand.
CTGTCTCACTACAAATCACTTCTTATTCCGGTAAAAGGATCACCCGACCCTGACGCACTGGCATCAGCCTTTGCGCTGAAGGTCCTGGCAGAGGGGCTCTCCCTCTCCGCTACCATAACTGCCACGGCTCCCCTTTCTTTGCCGCAAAACAAAGCCTTTGTATCACACCTGAAAATTCCACTTCACATATCCGGGGACCATCCAGATCCTGAAAACTATGACGCCTATGCCATCGTCGATCACCAGTCCGCAGACGTCCCCGGCATAACGGGTACAATCCCCTGCGCGGCCCATATTGACCACCACGAAAAAATCGAAGAAGAGATTCCCTGTGACCTGAAAATTATCCGGGAAGACGCCGGATCCGCCAGCACCATCATGGCACTGATCTTCAGGGAGATCAAACCCGATATCAAGCCGGCACTGCAGGAAGCCGTATCCACGGCCCTCCTCTACGGGATACAGACCGACACGGATAAATACCGCCACGCAAAAACATACGACTATGAGGCTATAAACTATCTTTCAAAATATGCAAACAACCGCATCATCAACAAAATCACCGGCCTGCCCATGTCAGAAAAAACAGCGCTGCTTCTCGTCAAAGCCGTGGAGAACCAGGAAACATACCGCGACTGGCTTATCACCGGGGTCGGTTTTATAGATGAAGAGCACCGGGACAGCATCGCCATTATTGCTGACTTCCTCCTGGCGCGACACCAGCAAAGCGTTGTCTTCGTCTATGCCATCATAGAGGGCGAAAAAAAAAGCAAAGAACGTTTGCGCCTCGATGTTTCCATCCGCACCGATGACGATGAAATGCCCCTCAATGACATTATCAAGGCAATCACGACAAACGGTGGGGGACGCCGTTACAAGGGGGCCTGGCAGGTCGACCTTGACTACTTTCACACCATGACCGAAGAAAAACGCGCCCTTCTCTGGGAAACAATACGGGAGGCAACCTTTGCCGCCATTAAACACCAGCGAGACACCTACACACGCCGGCGCATTCGCGGCGCCTTCTTTCGGTTCATTGACAGAATCAGGCAATAGGCCGGCTTTTTTAAAAAATCAGGGTAAAGCGCCCAGAAATTTCGTAAGAAAAAATTTCCCTGTTCACCGATCCCGTTTCCCTGTTACGGTACTGCTCCAGGGCGAAACGCGTGACAATCCCCCCCTGGACGTTTTTGTGAACATCCATGGCCAGTTTCCCTGTAAAGAGATGCATGTCATAAGCCTCCGGGGCGGTGGTCACTGAGTAGTCGTAGCGGTTCAGGGCCATCTTGTATTCAAGGGTCGCCACGGGATAAGCGGCAAGACGGTGCAGGTGCGACAGAAGGTTAAAGAGCCAGACCAGGTTGGTTTCATAGACCAGGGCAAGAGAATAACCGGTTGAAAATTCACTGAGACCCTCAGTGATCGAAATATTATTAAAGTAGATGCTGTCGGAAGTCATATCCTCCGTGAGAAATTCCGTCTCCCTGCGGTGGCTGATATCCACCCCGAAAGAACAACCCGCGTGGGAACGCCCCCACTTGAAATTCAAACCAAATCCGGGGGTATGCTTATCCTCGGTAATGTTGGAAGTAATAATCATGCTGCTGCTGTAGACATAGCCGATATCACATGAAGCGGCGTGGTGAGGTGTACCCGCCCTGTTGACACGAAAAAAACCGAAACGGAAAAATTTCATCAGATCAAAACGAAACTGAAAAGAGAGGTCACGGGAAATAATCTGCCGCGGGAGACCCTCGATGGTCTGGCGTTCACTGATCTGGCTGAGTTTCAGACCTGTATTAAAGGTAAATTTTTTGAAATCAAAAAGCCAGTTCAGCCCCATACTCTCAATCAGCTTAAGGCTGCTGGTATAGTCACTCACCGTCTCCCCCCCTTCGTATACAAGGCTTTCATTGAGGGTTGAGTAGACATAGTCCCGACCCTTTGCACTGCTGTCCCTGCCGAGAAAGAAAAATCCGGGGAAGTGTTGAAAAATATTCAAGCCTGCACCTGCCAGCTCCCCCATGGTACGGGAGATACCATACTCCTCTGAGTACTCCCCCTTCCCCTCCCCCTCAAAGGGTACAGCGTTCTCTGTCAGGTAAAGGGAACGTGAATAAGAGGCATTGAGACTCTTGACAAAACGAAGCCAGGGCCAGCGCCCCAGGGACTTCAGGTTAACCGGCAGGTTGATCTTTGTTGCCACGTAGCTGCGGGCGTCCTTCTCCCGGGAGAAACGATCAGTCAGGAGAAGGTCTGACTGTCGGTAGTCACGAAAGGCGTTTTCATAGTAACTCATCTCCATCCCGTATGAAGGAGTCACAAAGGGAACGCCGTGAAAACCGAGATCGCACTTAAAGGTCTTGTTCCTCTGGAGGAACCGCATATCATCATTGTAAACAAAAGGAAAATGAAAATTCCCATAGAAATCAGAGTAAATCATCGCCTCGTTGTTCTCTCCCTTGCCCGCATAGGCGACCATCTCTTCTGACGAGGCGGTCACAGAGGGACGCAGGTAGAAAAGGCTGTTGCGGTATTCCATGACAAAACTGCTGTCAGACTTCTGTCTCTTCTCCTCCTCCTTGATGGCGGTAATACCGGCAAGGGCAGCGGTACTGAAATCATCCGATGAACGGTCAATCTTCTCCTGTGAAAAAAGAAGGTTCATCATCAGGCGCGCCGTTAACTTCCCCCATAAAAACTTTTCGATTTTTTCTTCAAGAAGAAGCACCGGGGCATGGTTGTACGAAGAGGTATTGCGTTCAACATCTCCGCCGCTGATAGTCTCGCCAGAGCCATTATCGTAGAGCTCCCCGCGATAGCCGAGCTTTACGCTGGGAACAGCATTGATTTTCGAAGTATAGGCGGATTCGACATTGAAGGTCATCCGGCGCGTGTCTCCCCGCTTATCCTCTGCAACATCAGTGTTCAGGCTGTCGGTGCTGGAGACCTCGCGCACGAAATCAAAGGTGGTCTGCCAGGAAGGTGTGATTTTAAAAGAAGTAAAAAGCTGATCGAACTGTTCCCTCATATCGGCAATACTCTTGCCGATACTGCTGAAATTCGCCCCGTGCCCTTTTCTAATATATTTCAGCTTTATATCCGAAAGGATGGGCACGCCGCCCCGTGTACAAAAAAGAGGCCGCTTCACGTTTACCTCTCCCTCGATCCAGCTGGCACTGCTTGAAAGGGTCTCCGCCTCGGAAACATAGATATCATTGACCCACAGCTCACCGGCAGTTCCCGCGCCATAAAGGGTCAGCTTCATGAACTTAATCCGCTTGAAATCGACACTCCCCTCTTCGGCATGCGCTGCAAGGTCACCCGCCGAATCCTCCTGCAGTTTCATGGTCACCTCCTGCCACGAATCGGTACCATTGAGGGCATAACGGAATTCCCGGTAATCATCCTCTGATGAGCCGATGGCAATCCCCAGGACATCACCGCTGACAAAGTTCCGGCAGTTGAGCCAGAGATGCAGGGTCCGGTAGAAACGCAGGTCCATGGTTTCGGCAAAAATCCTTTTAATGGAAACGGCACTTCCCCCGTTGGTATTGTACTCGAGCTTCAGGGCCGACTCTGATTCCTTGTTCAATTCATCGGAGGTGCGCGCCCCGTAGAGGCTGGTATAGACATTCTCCCGCACCAGGTGAAAGGCATTGAGGCGGTAGGTGCTGTCGTTGAGGCTGTTTATCACTGTTGTTGTCAACTGTTCAGGAGTCGTTGTGATGCCTTCATCAGATTCTGTAACATGAAAGCGGGGGTCCTTCCACCGGGACGAGACAAATCGAATCCGGTCGATATAGATGCGTCCCCGTGTAGTTGAGCCGTTCTGCTGAAGAGAGAGGCGGATGGCCTGCACCTGTTTCAAAAGGTCGACGTCCCCGTCTGAAAGAGAGGAGGCATCGAGATAGATGCGCGTTTCATGCCACTCCCTGTCAGCGGCACTGAGGGTCACTGATGAGGGGGAAGTTCCGGCACCCGGCAGTGTCAGGTAATTCTCTGAAATATCAAGAACACCGTTGCCGTTCAGATCCTCCGTGGAGAGATACCCGTCGCCGCGGGTCCCGGAGGAAAGCCCCGGCCCGGCACCCTCCACGGTGAGATTGTTGCCGTTAAAGGTATACCCCCGGTCCTCGCTGCTCCCCGAATCCGGATCCGTGTCGAGTTCCCCGTTGCCGTTGACATCCTCGGTATCGAGACTGCCGTCGCCATCAGAGTCCTCGTTAATGGTACCGACATCGAAAAAGAAATTTACACTGTCGCTGCTGCTTTCCCCTTCATAGCGCCAGGAAACCTCCACGTACTGGAGCCCGGAAAAATCAACACTCCCGCTGGAGAGATGCCGTGTCGCCACGGAGACAAGGGGTCCGTCAGAAAAATCAAAGTCAAAGACCAGGGACTGCTGACTCTTTTCTTTTTCAATAGAGGCATCGACATGTCCCGTTGCCACGTTGAAGGGCCCGGGCTTTTCACTGTAATCAAGGGCGGTGGGGGTATATGATGTCGTTTTTAAAACCCCCGGATTATTCACATCACGGTAATAGTAGTAGAGAAGTTTTCCCCGCTGAGACTGGTCCGCCGATCCCGTAGCTGATTCTGTCAGGGAGGAAAGTATCCAGTCCTTTTCAGACAGGGAGATGGCAACAATTTCCTCCGTGGCCTCCATGTTGTCAACAAGCCCCTTGCCGAAGGAGTTGATATTCTTCATTGAACGGGCATATTCTCCGTAGAGCTTCAGGTCAACAGGGACAGAACGGTATGATGTCCCGGCAACACGGTTTACAAGGCCCGCCATGCGCCGCGGTGTCAGGTGAAACGTCGCATCCCCCTCGAGAAGAAGGGTATCCGTGGGTGCCTGGGTCAGCACCGGGATGCTCTCAGTGCCCCCGGACCTTGTATAGAGAAGTGTCCCCCCCACTCCCAGGCTCCGGTTGATCTGGTAGTCAGCCCGCACCCCTCCCACGAATGAGTTTGCCTGCCCCCCCAGGGGCAGGTACTCGTAGCGTATCTCCACCGCTGATTCAGAGGTAATCAGGGGATTGTTCGGGTCAGAAAAGGCAAGGTAGCCGGAGGTGTTATCAACAGTGTAAAGGTTCTTCTGAATTTCACGGCCATTAATCCTCACCCTGACGCTGCCGGGGATAATATTGAAATGCTTTAACTTGAAACTCCGCGCCTCCCGGTAAAAGTCGGCACGGATGGAGTACTCAGAGGCGGTATAGGCCGAGGAAAGCTGCTTTTCGGAATAAATGATATCTGCCGCAGAGTCCCCGAGAAGTTTCCTGAAGGGCTCACGGTACACAAAGGAGACAAGGCCCTTTTCATAGTTTATCTCGTATGATCCCGCCAGGGCCTTTTCAGATGAGGAGAGAAGACTGTTCTCATGAAGAAACTGCATGGAGAATCGAGAGGAAATGATATTGCGGCTCCCCAGGTTAAAGTATGAACGTATTTCGTAGATATCTGAATTGAGCCTGCCGTCACCGTTTTTGTCTTCACCCGTGTCAAGGTCAAAGTTTCTCGTTACTGTATCTTCGTCTATGGAATACCCGTACCGGATAAAAACGAAATAATACCCGGGATAGATATCCGTACGTGCCGCGGGGTCACTGGTGCTGCCGCTTTTTAATTTGTAGACGGCATAGACACGGGAGCTCTCGGAAATATTTTTTAAAAATTTTATGACCCCCGTGGCATAGTTTATGGTGTAATCCGTACCCTCAGAAAGTTTCGTGTAGTACCCGCCGTCAAGGGCCAGCTGTACCGCCCCGGTATTGTTACTTCCCACCTGATCATCAAGATAGAGGGCAAAACCTGAAAAATCGATATTCACTGATGAGGGTGAAAAGTCCGTACTGCCGGAGGTGAAGGTGTTCAACGTGGTATACACAGATGGATCCCCATAGGCGGGGGGTGACGTCAACCCGTCATAGCGGCGAAAAGGTTCGAGCTGATAGTACATGCGCCGGATATACTGGTAGTCCGCCAGCTTCATACTCCCCGGGCTTGCGGTCCCCTTGAAGTTTTCGACGACTGTTTCTCCCCGGGTTACACTCCCGAAGGCCTTGACCTGGAAATCTCCCTTTTTCAGGGTCACATCAACACCGAGCCCCCGGGCGGATGCATTATCATAGACAGCATACTTGCTCTCCTTCATGGAGATGTCAACTTCCCCCGCATTAATCTCCCTGATGATCTCGTCATCCCGAATGGCCCGGTACTGCATCCGGTAGCGGTTGTCCTCCCGGCGGCTGTCATGGTCGATATAGACCTTCATACGGCGTCCCATGGTCCCCTCCAGGTGAAGCTGCAGTTCCTGCGTCGGGGTAAATCCTTTGGAAATGACCTTTGACGTTGCCCGGTCGGTATCAGATCGCCGGTACTTCTCATCGGTAAAAACAGAGTCACCATAGGCGAGGTTTGCCTTCAGGGAGCCGTAGCTGGTGATATTCATCTTTTCAGAGGTATAGAGGACAATCCCCTTCTCTTCAAAGAGGCCCCGGTAGCGGTTGGATGTCACATACCGTTCCCAGTCACCCTTTTCAAAAAAGAGGCCCGCACCTTCAGCGGCAGGCTGGTCAACGATAACGAGGGATGGTGTCCGGTAGGGGTCTGCTACCCGTTCAGGACGGTTCTTTTCGATATATTTCAAGAGCGTGTCACGGTACCCCGGCTCATCAGAAAAGACCCCGGAAAAAAAAGCTCCGAGGACCATTAGTGAAACAAATGATGTGTAGATTATTAGACTTCTTCCCATACCGGTCTGCCCGGACTGCCTGCATAGTTTTCCTAAGCGTAATTAAGGGTATAGCTTAGGAAGTAAAGTCTGAAAGTGCAATGAAAATATTATAAGGAATGCCTCAGCAGGTTTCTTTTACCAGACCCTGCTCATATAGGGATAAGGGTTGATGGGAATGCCCCCGAGACGGATCTCGTAGTGGCAGTGGTTTCCCGTGGCGTTGCCTGTCTGCCCAACGTATCCGATAATCTGTCCCTTTCTGACATGCTGCTGGGGGCGCACCGCCACGGCCTTGCAGTGGCCGTAGACTGTTTCAAAGCCATACTTATGCTGAACGCGGATCATGTTCCCATAGCCACCGGCCCATCCCGCGGTGGCAACGATACCCGGCGCGGTGGCACGGATAACGGTGCCGCTTGGAGCGGCAATGTCAATGCCCGTATGAAAGTCTCTCCCGTGACCAAAGGGTGAGCGACGCCATCCGAAAAGAGAGGTAATATGGCCATGATTTGACACAATGGAAGGGGTATCCTTGATGACCTTGCTCCGGACATCGATAAAATTCTTTATCGTTTTAATGGTATTGGTGGTGCAGATCAGGTCTTTCTGAATATCCTTAATAGTAAAGATTTCGCTGGGAAGTATATGCCTCTTTTTTTTCAGTTCTGCCATCTCCTCTTCGTTGAAACTGGTCAGGTCCCAGAGTTTTTCGAGATCATCTGTTCCGGCGGCAAGCTCATAGAGCTCCTCTATCTCAGGTTTTATTTCACCGATGAGCTCGTCGATGCTGTGGGTCAGCTTTTCAAAACGGAGAAGGTGAGAACGGATATCCTCGTAAGTGGTCATCAGGCGCTGCTCTTCACGCTTAATGGCATTATTTTTTATGACTGCGTAGCTTGAAGTCACAATAACAATCATGAAAAGGAAAACAAAGAATGAAATGGTAAACTTTGATATCTGGAAATTAAAAATATTCTTCTCGTTGTGAGGAATAAACATGATGGTCATCTTTTCATGTCCCTTTTCCACGAAACTGTCCCACCAGCGGCTGAAACGTTTTTTTGCCACGTGGGAACGCTCCGTTACCTTCATCTGCATCTTCGCGGAAAAAGATTTCATTTTCACTTTCATTATCAGTCCATCTCCGGTTTAATCACCAGGGGCCATTTTTTTGCCACTGCCCCTGAGGTGTAACACACTATTTAAAATTTTTCACAAAATTGCAAGAAAAAATCAACAAAGACCCTACCATGTACATTATCGATATGCCCCCCCTCAGAGGCAACACATTTTCTCAAAAAGGGCCTGACCTCACCTGTAAAACCGGCATCAATTCTTTATTTTCCCTTGAAAAAAAGACCAGACCCTGATAGAATAACAGCTCATAATGAATAACTGAAATAGTGGTTGCATAATTCAGAGAGCTTCTTTAATTTATATACTTCACTACTACCCGGGACATGAACAATGAAAAAGAAACAAATCGATAAAAGCAAAAAGAAAATCATCAGGGAAATGGCGGCCGAAGAAGAAAAAAACGCCCGCGGTGACGCGTCTGCTCCTGAAACCACTTCCGAAAAGAAAAACGAAAAAACCGGAACCGGCAAAACAAAGTCTCAGAAAAAAAAACGTCCCCTCCCCCTGGCAGTACTGTTGCAGTTTCTCAAGACACTCCTGATCCGCGTTCCCCTGATTATTATCATCCTCATTGCCATTGTCCTGGGGGGGATTAAAATCTACATGACGCCTGACCGCGTCCAGCAGCTTGCAGTCTCTTCCTTTAACAGGATGTCCTACGGCACCCTTTCAATGAAAGTCAAAAAATTTACCCCCTACGGGGGATTTGTCATTGATGATATCCTCATTAAAAACGGCCCTGAATTCAAAAAAAGCACCTTTGTTTCCATTGACAGGCTCGTTCTAAAGTACCACCTTTTCAGACTCTTTACCGGCAGTGTCCGTTTCTCAGAAATCGGCATCTACAGGCCCCGTGTTTACCTCACCGAAAAGGGCG
>CAZHNW010000012.1:0-49410 GCA_964534225.1 uncultured Leptospirales bacterium
GGCACCGTTCCGGGTGTGGTAGCAACGGTGGTATTTTCTATTCCCCCTGCGGTACGCCTGACAAACCTGGGTAGCCGTGGCGTGCCGGAAGATGTTATTGAAGCGGCACGCAGTTTCGGGGCAACGGAACGCCAGCTCCTTTACAAAGTACAGATTCCCCTTGCCATGCCAACAATCCTGGCGGGGGTTAACCAGGTCATCATGCTTGCTCTCAGTATGGTTGTCATCGCCTCGATGGTCGGTGCGGGAGGACTGGGAGAGCGTGTTTATACGGGTATACTTCAGGCGAAAATCGGTCTCGGTTTTGAGGCAGGTCTCGGAATCGTTATTATCGCCATTATACTCGACAGGATTACCCAGTCGCTCGGGAGTTCTGAGGGAAGTTGATCTGCAAATGAGTAAAATGATTCATATTAAAAATTAAACAGGAGGAAAACATACATGAAGAAGTTAATGACTCTGCTTGTAATTTGCCTTGCCGCTGTTACCCTTTTCAGCAGCTGTAAGAAAGAAGCGAAGCCGGGGGCTAAAGACAAAAAGATACTTATCCTTTATCCCAACTGGGCAGAAGGTATCGCCATTACCCACCTGGCTAAAGTCGCCATGGAAGACAAGGGATACACCATTGATATCAAGCCTATTGAGCCGGGACCCATCTATGCATCACTGGCCAAGGGTGATGCCGATCTCTTTCTCGATGCATGGCTTCCCAATACTCATAGAGAATACTGGGAAAAATATGGTGATAAGATAGATAAACTCGGTGAATCTTTCAGTGACGGGACCACGGGTCTTGTTGTTCCTGAATACGTGAAAGAGAAAACTATCTCTGATTTGAAACTTGCAAAGGATGCCTATAACGGGAAAATCATTGGTATCGGTTCCGGCGCTGGTATTCACAAGAGTACTGAAAAGGCGATCAAGGCCTATGGCCTGCCTTTTAAGCAGATTACCTCTTCGGGTCCGGCAATGATAGCAAGCCTCAAAAAGGCTTACAGCAAGAAGAAGCCCGTTGTTATCACAGGTTGGAAACCTCACTTTAAGTGGGCGCAGTATAAGCTGAAATATCTTGAGGATCCCAAGAAGATTTATCCCAAGGATGTGATGGCAATACTGGCGCGAAAGGGTTTCAAAAAAGATTATCCCGTAGTGGCGGAATTTTTAAAGAATTTCAGCCTCAAAGAGAAAGAACTCTATGGTTTAATGGGAGAACTTAAAAAGAATAATGATCCCCTTAAGGCAGCCCAAAAATGGTATGGTGAAAATACTTCACTTGTAAAAGGCTGGTGGTAAAACAGAAAAAAAAAGGCCGTCCAAAACTTTGTTTTGAGACGGCCTTTTTTCCCAGTTACAGAGAAGTTTAAATCTCTTATCTCCGTTTCATCATGTCTTTTAGAGAGAGGTACCATTTCCCGTTAACTTTTTTAAATGATATCTTGTCCTCTTTTTTATTCTTATCAACGACAATACCTGTTGCCGTATCACCGGTTATCTTAACATCTTTCAGTTCGGCAAAAACTTTTTCTTTCTTTTCTTTTTTAGCAGTGGCTTTGTTTTTTTGTACAAGGCCCTGTATCTCTTTAAGAAAGGCGGCATGATCAACATTGGCATATTTTTCTGCCGCGTATTTCATGACCGCGTCAGTATCATTCATTTTCATTGCCATCTTTTTATCAACGTCAGGGAGCTTATACTTTTTTCTGATGGCTTCGTATTTTGTTTTAAGGGTTTTATCCTTTGAGAAACCTGTCATAAATGCCGCCATGACATCCATGGAAAAGCTCATGAAGGGAAGTTCATCCGGCGCGATATAGTTGACTATTTCGCTGAAATTTTCGGGATTTTTCCCTTTCAGGTCATCGAAAAGAGCCTGTGGAGTTGAGGCGCCCCCTCCACCTGATTTGCTGCATCCGGGCAGAAGGAGCCCCGCAGCGAGTAAAGCGATAAGCAGTGTCCTAAAGGTTCTCATAACTGTTTCCTCCAGTATGATTAGAAAATTGTGAGAAATAACGTCATCGGTTTTTCGGGAAGAATATGAACCGGTGATGTTCAAATAACAGGGGAAGAAAAAATATTTTCCCTTACTGTATCATTGATTTTAAGCTGTTTTTAATTCCCTTTTTATAAAGAAAATACGATTTTACCATATGGGACAGGTGCTGTCAACTATGGGAAGTGGAGAATTTTAATATTTCACTCTCATATATAACCTGTTGCAAATCAGGGGATAGAGAACATCTACCCCGCCACAGACGGGGACTGCGGGGAATTTTTTTTAGATGCTTGATAATATCAGGGAAAACTGTATACTGAGAAAAAATTATTTTTTTTCTTGTCCTCATGGAATATAAGAGTGATTGTATAAAAAAATGTTAAGTGGAGATTTTTATGAGTGAATTACAGGCAGTTATTGAAACATCTAAAGGCCCGATACGCCTGAATCTTTTTGCCGATGATGTGCCTGTTACTGTTGGTAATTTTGTTAACCTTGCAGTACGCGGCTATTATGACGGGCTTAGCTTTCATCGTGTTATCGATGATTTCATGGTACAGGGGGGATGCCCCCTGGGAAACGGTACCGGCGGGCCCGGATACCAGTTCGAAGATGAATTCGTCGATTACCTGCTTCATGACCGGTCGGGAATCCTCTCAATGGCTAACGCAGGTCCCGGTACCAATGGGAGCCAGTTTTTTATAACCCATGTTCCCACTGACTGGCTTGACGGAAAGCATACAGTATTCGGCTGTGTTACCGGTAAAGAAGACCAGGCCGTTGTCGATTCGATACGCCAGGGGGATGAAATAATTTCTATTACCATTATTGGCGAACTGGAAGATCTGAAAGGTCGTCTCGAAGACCGCCTTAACGAATGGAACGAGATTCTGGACCGCAATTTCCCTGATTTAAAACCTGCCTGAAAGTGATCGGGTTTAAAGCTTTAATTTTTTGAGAAATTTGAGGGCATCCCGGGCGGTTTGCCGTGGAATCTCTTCCATGGGGACATGGCCCGCCCGGGGATAAATGATTACCTCAGAACGGGGTATATCTTTTTTGAAACGGGTGGCATTTTCTGGAGCAATCCACCTGTCTTGTGCGCCCCACATTATGAGTGCAGGGGCCTTTATTCTTTTTATCAGATTACTCGAATAAGGTTTCTGGTTTTTGCTTCGTGCGATAAATGCCTCCCTGTTTCCTTTCCGCAGAAGAAGGTTGAAGTGCCTGTCCACAAGGGCAGGGGTTATCTTACTTTCATCATAATAAACTTCCTTCAGACTTTTTTTGACCATGTACCGGGGAGTGATCCTGCTGCCTATTTTACCGAGAAACCGGTTTTTTGCCAGCCAGAATACAAAGCTGATATCGTTCTTATAGGGGTAGCCGGCAGCATTGATAAGGATGAGGCCTCCTGTCCGGCGGGGATGCCTTGCGGCAAAATACCAGGCAATGGCCCCGCCGCGGCTGTTTCCTGCGAGGTGACATTTTTTTACTCCGGTTTTGTCAAGAAAAGTTGTTAGAAAGGCATCATACCATTTTTCTGAATAATCATGTTTTTTGTTGGGGCCGGTCAGCCCATAGGCGGGAAGGTCTAAGCGAATGATGCGGTAATGATTTTTCAGGATATCTGTCCAGGTCTGCCAGGTATGGAGAGAGGAGGATGTTCCATGAATGAGCAGAAGGTTTTCACCTTCGCCTTCAATGCTGTAGTGAACCCGTGTGCCTTTTACCTCTATGAAACGCGATGAGGGAAGTCTGTATTTTTTTATCAGTTTTTCCGGGGCAATGTCGCTGTGGTAGTTGAAAAATATAAATGCAAGAATGGCGGCGGCTGATACTGCCCCTGCTGTTTTAAATAGTCCTTTCATAGCGTTTTTCTCCATGTTTTTTACTATTATATTTATTTTTGCAAAGGTGTCAAAAGGTAATTTCATAGTGCAAACAAATTCGCAGCAGCTTTAATTATGATGAAGAATATTTTGCAAAGTAATTGACATCTCCGGTAGAGAAAAATAGAGTATAAATTATTTATTCAATGGAGGAAAGTCTAAATATGAAAACTAAATTAGTTGTGAAAGTGACCCTCTTTGCTTTTCTCGTTTCACTCGGCTCCATGATTTCTGCTGCAGACCCTATTGAGGGCGTCTGGAAAAATATTGCAGACAGTGGTGTCAACAAGGGTAAAGCAGCTTCTTACATTAAGATTTACCAGTACAAGGGTAAATTTTATGCCAAGGTCGTTAAGCTTCTTCTGGATCCCCCTGATTCAAAATGTGACAAATGCAAAGGAAGCCGAAAGGACAAGCCCATCGTGGGAATGGTTATCGCATGGGGACTGGAAAAAGACGGTGCTAAAGAGTACGATAATGGGAAAATACTCGATCCTGAAAATGGCAAGACCTATGGCTGTAACATGGAACTGTTAAGTAATAATAAACTGAAGGTGCGGGGATTTATCGGTTTCAGCCTTCTTGGCCGTAACCAGTACTGGTACCGCGTTAAGTAATTTTAATTTAACTTTTTTCAGAAGAGGGCGATGGTTTTTGAATCATCGCCCTTTCTGTTGTGTTAGAGAATTATTTTTTTTAAAATTTTTGCCACAGCCATGGTGATAATGGCTGCAATAATTCCTGCGAGAAAGACAACCTCTGCATCAAAGATCGAAATATTTTTTCTTTTTTTAAGCAGGCAGTTTTTTGCCAGGCGTGAAAGAACTGCATAGAGACTGACAAAAAGAAGTACCTTTACGATGTAGAGAGTAATTGTCTCCACCTGTCAGCCCTCTACACTGTAGCCAGCCTCTTCTATTGCCGACTGAAGAAGGCCTGTGTCAAGGTTTTCACCTTCAAGGTGAGCTGTTCCTTCTTCGAGTTCAACGGTTACAGAGGTGACTCCCTTTACAGAAGAAAGAGCTTTCTCTACGGCCATTTTGCAGTGGTTACAGCTCATTCCTGATATGTGGATGATTAGCTTTTCAGTCTGTGTCATAACTTCCCCCTTAAAGACGAGCCTGTTTTGCAGGTTTGCCGGTACAGGAAAAACAGACCCTGTTTATAGCAAACAGCTTTGCAAAGATAGGCATGTTACAACAGTTGTATTGAGATATGGGGTTCTGCCTGCCCTGTATGTTACAGCACCATTAATTTCTCAAGGTTAAAAAATAAATTTGACAGGGGAGTCTGTCTGTACTTCATGCTCTTAGAGTCGGAAGTTTTTTCCAATGAACCAGCTTTTAAAGAGGATACCAGCATGAACCAGGACCAGGTCGTAGAGAAACTGCTGCAGCTTGATGATACTGTTGAAGATTTTACCGTGACTTTTTCAGGCAAAACGAGTAAAAAGGTCGATGGTCTCTATAAACCTGATTCGAGAGAAATACTGATTCATAACAAGAACCATGGCAGTGACAATGCCCTTATGTATACGGCCATTCATGAGTTTGCTCATCACATACATTTTTCAACTTCCCCCAAACCTGTAACATCACGCAGTCACACTACACAGTTCTGGAATATTCTGCACCGTCTTCTCAACAAGGCTGAGGAACTGGGTATTTATGTGAATGTTTTCGAAACTGAAAATGAATTCATTGAGCTTACCAGGGAGATCAAAGCGAAGTACCTTCATGAAAACGGACAGCTCATGAAGGAGTTCGGCGGGATCATTGCCCGGGCCTATGAACTCTGTATTGAATATAATGCCAGTTTTGATGACTATATGGACAGGGTCCTGGGACTGCACAGGGCCACGGCAAAAAAAATTATGAAATTTCACACCCAGGACCTGAATCCCGAGATCGGGTATGAGAATATGAAGATCGTGGCTGGTATCTCTGATGATGATGTACGGGGCCTGGCGCAGGAGGCTTTTCTCGAGGGCCAGAGCCCTGACATGGTAAAGGAACAGTTTACCTCCCGGGAGCTGCCTGACTCACGACTGGAATGGCTCAAGCTGGAAAGAGAGAGGCTGGAAAGATCTCTTGAGAAACTTACAGTCAAGCTGGCAAAGGTTGAACAGCAGATCAATGATTTTGAGTAGGTGGTTCTATTTTCAGGTTTAGTCTCACAGTGGTGCCCCCCTCGCTGATGATTTCGAAATCTCCCTTGTAATGATCGCTCAGGTTTTCAACGAGCATCAGGCCGAAACCGAAATCTTTTTTTTCAATTATTTCTTTCGAAATACCTGTTCCGTTATCTGCAACAATAATCTCAAGAATATCACTCTCCGTTTTTGAAACGGCAAGCCTGATTTCACCGGAACCGGTGCTGTCAAAGGCATACTTGAAAGCGTTGTTGATGAGTTCATTGACGATTATGCCCAGGGGGAATGAATCCCGTGGAGAAATTTCTACAGGAGAGATCTCAGTAACGATTCTGATTCCCCTGTCCTGCAGGTAGGCCTTTTGCAGGTCTTCGATAAGGTCCTCCAGGAAAGATTTAATCTCTATGGAAGTGAGACTTTTACTCTGGTAAAGGGTATTGTAGATGTGTCCCATGAGAACGATACGGTTTTCTGCTTCATTGAGTATTTTTTTTGCTTCTTCGTTTTCGCACTGTTCGGCCTGGAGTACGATGAGGCTGAGGATCGTGTTCATGTCGTTTTTAATACGATGATGGACCTCCCTGAGAAGCATATTTTTTTCGTTAAGGAGTTCTTCAATTCGCTTTTCAGCTGTTTTCTTCTCAGTGATATCAGAACAGAAGGCCATGTACCGGTTCTCTTCGAGTGCTGTGGCGGAGAGTGAGCTTATGATGTCTGTACCGTCTTTTTTTCTCAGGATCACTTCAGTTGTAGTTTTCCCGAATTTTTTCAGGTTTTCGAAGGAACTATCCATTTTCATTTCAGGTGAGGCAAGGTCTCTGATTGACATTGTCAAAAGTTCTTCCCGTTTGTATCCTGTCATATTGCAGGCAGCGGGATTGACATCAATGTAGTTTCCCTTCTCGTCGGCAATAAAGACTCCCTCCGGTGCGTTTTCAATGTAGGTGCGGTATTTCTCCTCACTCTTCTGTTTGTATGATGGTATCTAAAATCTTTCTTTCCATGTTTTTTCGTTCAGTTATATCTTCAAAAACGGTGGCAAACTGCCCCCTTGCAGGTGAAAAAATCGATATCAAAAAATGCTTCTTCATGGGAGGAAACCATGTATCAAATTTTTCAGGTTCTCCTGTCTCAGCCACACGCGCGTAGATGTCAAGGAAGGGAGGGGGGAAGGTGTTGTAGATTTCTGAGGCGGGCCTGCCTGTGACATCGTCATTTCTAAGGTTGAGAATTTCTTCGTAGCGGGGGTTAGTATCGATAATTTTATAATCGACAGCCCTTCCGTCACTGTCATATATTATTTCATGGAGGCAGACTCCTTCGATCATTGATTCATAAAGTGTCCGGTAACGTCTTTCGCTTTCAATCAGTGCTCGCTCCCCGGCCAGCAGTTCTTTCTGTTTTTCGTTGAGCTGTTCGTTGGTGGCAATGAGTTCTTCGTTGCCTGCCTCGAGTTCTTCAAGTGCGGCATGGAGTTCTTCGTTTATAGCGGCGGCCTCAGCCTGGTGTTCATTGGCGCGGATTTTTTCCATGTAGAGACGAAAGGCCATTTTTATCGAGGCATCCAGTACGGTGATGCCTGATTGTTTGACTACATAGCCGTAAGAAGTTATCCGTTCTGTCAGTTCGACAATGGCCGGGTCATTGTGACTGGAAAGAAAAATGAGGGGTATTTCTTTTTCTGAGAGAATCAGTTTCGCCGCTTCTGTCCCGTTCATGCCCTTGCCGAGATCAATATCCATAAGGATCAGGTCGTAGTGATTTTTTCTGATCTCCTCTATGGCCATTTCTCCTGAGGGTACGGCAAAAACAGAGTAGCCGCACCGCTGCAGGTCACGTGTTTCAGCCATGGCGGTGATTTTTTCATCTTCGACGAGGAGTATGTTTTTCGCATTTTCCATGAGACCGGGACCATTGAGAATATGAAACTATTTTTTAATATTCATATTATATAGTAAGTTATGCAGTATTTTCAAGTTATTATTTTCTGTTTTTGCATTTATTGCATTCCGGTAATATCATTTTATCGACAGGCTGTGCCTGCAGGGTGAGGATTGACAGATGTTGATTCAGGTGTTATCATAAATAATTTCTTGATCAGTGAGGTGCTAATGATGCGAATGCAAAAATTGTCAATTTTTCTGCTTCTTCTGGTTTTTACCGCCAGTGCTGTTGAGGCAAAAAAAATAAGTGCCCTTTTTAAAGGTACCATTGACGGCAGTGCGGTCAAATTTTTAAGCGGAGAAGTTTCCACTGCCGGGACACGTCCCTATCTTCTTATCAGTGTGGTGCATCGCGGAGAGCACTGGATGTTTGATATCAAGGGAATGACAGAGAATCCGGGGAATGCACGTCTCCGTTACTATATCATGCACCGGCGTAAACGCCGGCTTCACGCGTCATACCGCGGCACCGTTGCTGTCAGGGTTCAGAGGGTCAAGGGAAGAAAAACCTGGCGTGGTTCAAAGATTACTCTCAGGATGAAAAGTAAAAAGGGAAAGCCGGTAATGGTAAAGGGACTTCTTTACTGGGATACCGCGGCAATGCCTGCGAAACCTAAAGGAGGAAACCTGAAGGTAGTCTTTGATGATACGGCCCTGAAACCCGCACGGGCAAAGATTGAACCGTGGAATGAAGGTCTGCAGATTCAAAAACTTTTTGTTATACGTCCTGGTGTGACCCTGAATATGACGGTAAAATTCCCTTCTGCAAAGGACGGGACATACCGGGGAAGTCTCAGCGCCATGTATTTTCGCATGGTAGATGGAAAACTGAAGACTTCTTTTCTCAAAGCAAAAAATATCCAGGTCACTGTCTCCCGGGGACGGGTTACCTTTTCAGGAAAGGCAAAGGGTAAAAAGGGAGAAAGCCATTTTATTCGGGGAAGTTTTAACCCCTGAAGTAATGACGCCTGCAGCGGTGCAGAATACTTCTTGACCTTTCGGTAACTCTCTGGCAACTATCAGTGATCCAATGGTTGCGCAGGAGGCTGCTGTGAGTGAAGTTGTAATAGTCCGCTGTGAGGGCTATGATCCGGCAAAAGTACGAAAGGCCATTAAGAAGGGAATCGATCTTCTCGGTGGAATCTCACGTTTTGTAAAGAAGGGAGAGAAACTGCTTCTTAAACCCAACCTTCTTTCTGCTGATCCCCCTGAAAAATGTGTGACAACCCATCCTGCTGTTTTCAAGGCTGCGGCGGAAATTTTTCTCGAAGCCGGGGGAGACCTTTCTTTCGGTGATTCACCTGCCTATAACTCTCCCGCCACGGCGGCGCGCAGGTCAGGCCTTATGGAGGCTGCTGAAAACCTTAATGTCCCTCTTGATGATTTTAAGGGTGCCATGGATGTTCATTTCGAAGAGGGCAAACAGAACAAGAAGTTTATCCTTGCCGCGGCACTGCAAAATAAAGACGGTATTATCAGTCTTTCCAAGATGAAGACCCATGGCTTTGAAAAATTTACCGGCGCTGTCAAAAATCAGTTCGGGTGCGTGCCGGGGGTACGCAAGGGAGAGTTTCACGTCAAGATGCAGGATGCCGAAGAGTTTGCCCGGATGCTTCTTGATCTCAACGCCTGTGTCGCTCCCCGCCTCTACATCATGGACGGCATCATGGCCATGGAGGGAAACGGGCCTCGGGGAGGGAAACCGAAGGCCATGAATGTTATACTTCTTTCAACTGATGCGGTCGCCCTTGATGCCACGGCATGCCGCCTCATCGATGTTGATCCCTTTCTCGTGCCCACGGTGAAATTTGGCAGCAGTGAAGGGTACGGTACTGCTGACGAAAAAAAGATCACTCTCCTGGGAGATGATTTTTCTTCTTTGAAATCAGACGATTTTGACATAGACAGGGGCCCCTTAAAGCCCTTTACCGGGAGGGGGATCGTGGCGTGGTTCAAGAACCACCTGGTGCCCCGTCCTGTCATTGACGAAGACCGCTGTATAAAATGCGGCATCTGTGTCAGGGTCTGTCCCGCTCACCCAAAGGGGGTTGACTGGCGCGATGAAGACCATGCACTTCCCCCTGTCTACAATTATAAAAACTGTATCAGGTGTTACTGCTGCCAGGAGCTCTGCCCTGAATCTGTTATCACTCTTAAAAAACCACTGCTGCGAAAGATAATTCCTGGTTGATATTCACGTCTGTGCAGGGAAAAGTAAAAAGCAGAGAAAGAACCTTTTCCTGAACAGCACTCAAGCGCCGCGAGTGGCTTGCTCGGCCAGTGCTTTTTAAAACATCCTGTTAATGAGAGAATGCCCTCACCCCTCGGTCCCCTCTCCCCTGATAACGTAAGAATGCAGGTAGAAGTCAGCTTGGTGGAGAGGGGAGGGGTCACGATGAAAACTCTCAGAGGAGTCAAGGGACACATAGCCCCTCGCCCGCCGGGAGAGGGGCGCGCCTGAGGCGGGGGTGAGGGCATACAGGGGTGCCCCTTCGGAGACCCCTTTTTCAATCTATTCCGCCTTGAGTATCATCACATGTTTCGTATCAGCTTCAACCTGACGGCGGGTGAAATTGATGGGACGGTATTTTCCCGCAAGGTATCTTTTCACCTGGTCATCATAATGGGGGCTCGCGGGGTTGCCGCTGTTGCCTGACGGTATGATGGAGACAGATGTTTCCAGGTTGCTGAAATCGATGAGGCGCCGGTGCGAAGGCACAGACACGACCCGGTAATCATGTTTGCCAAAATTCGATTTCAGGCGGTTGATGATATGGGCCTCTCCCGGCGCGGGGAGGGGGCCGATATTGAAAACCAGGTTCAGGGGCTTTACTTCCCCCATGGGGTGACGGTACTCGATGTGATGCAGGCTGCCCCACTGCCATGATGCGGGATCGCCGCCGGGTTTTTTGTTCAGCTCAGCAAGGGTGTCTGCCATTGCAAGGAGCGCGATGTCAGCGGACGTTTCCTTTACCTTTGTGTTGAGGTTGTCCCAGAGGGGTGAAGAAAAATCAGCCAAAAGACCTTTCAACGCGTTCCAGTAATCAGATGTGTCACAGTACTGGATGAAATGTTTTTTTGTTATCTCATCGATAACAGCGTTTTTAAAAAGATGGTAGAGAAGAACATTGTAAATGGCAGCTCCTGCCGAATCAGCAGAAGTTACCAGATTCCATTTTTTCAGAACATCGAGCGCCTGCCGGCCCGTTTCAGTGAGACTCTTTTTGTTTCCCTCATAGAGTTTCAGCAGGGCATCACGGTTTTTTTTCGCCGAGGCGGAAGTGAAATCAGTCTGAACCTGTTTCAGTTCATCGATACTCCATTTTTTCCTGCTCTTTAAAAGGTCGGTTATGCGGGCGGCACGGTCCGTGGGGCACCAGTACCCTTCGAGGTCCTTTACCGGTCCCAGGGGCCTGACGGTTGACTTGTTGTTGGCAGTGACAATGATCCCTGACGGGGGATTGACCAACTGCGGGTTCTGCGCAAAGGGAAGATATCCGCGCGGTTCATCACGGCCTGATGCGCCATCCATGATTCTCTTATGGTCAACATGAGCCGGACGGATGGGGATTCTTCCCGCGGCCCACCAGGCGATATTGCCTTTATTGTCAGCATAGGAAAGGTTCAGGCCAGGCGCTGCAAGCATTGCCGCGGCAGCAGTGGCTTCCTTCAGGTTCGTTGCCGTTGCGGCGCGAAAGGCAAAGGTGAGGATATTGTTGAACTCGTGGTGATAGACCCACCAGAGGGAGACAGGTCTCTTTTCGAGTCCCGGAAGAAACTCTGATATGATGGGCCCGTGTGGGGTGACCCTGATGGTGAGGGCAACTTCCTTCCCCCCCTTGACTTTGATAACTTCTTTGTAGATTTTCATTTTTTCCCAGCGGCCCCTGTATTTGACCATGCCGGGCCTTTTCGGGTCAATGGTCTCGTAAAAAAGATCAAGGTCATCGTTTTCGAACATGGTGATCCCCCAGCCCTTGTGTTTGTTATGCGCCATCATGGGAAAGGGAAAGAGGGGGGCGTGGTAGCCGTAGTTTTCATAATCGACATATTTTATATGCGCCTCGTACCAGACCGCGGGATTGGAAAGTGATACATGAGGATCATTGGCAAGGATGGCGCCGCCGCTCTTGCTGCGTGACGGGGCGATGAGCCATGAATTGCTCCCTGCGAAGGATCCCCCTGCGGCGGCAACCCAGCGGCGCAGGTTTTTCGCGGGAGGAGCAAAGGCGGTCGTCTCAGTCATTTTTTTCAGCCCCGCTGAAGAGTGAGATGACACGCCGGCATGGCGGGGGTCAAAAAACGCCTGGGTTTCCATGATGGAGACGGGTTTTTCCAGGCGGTAGCCGGGAAAGAGAAGGCGCGCTTTTTCAGGGCCGTGTTTTTTTTCCATGAGGGTGGCGATTGAATCTGTCGCGACACCGTCGGCAAAGCTGTAACCCATGTATGCCATGATGGAGAGCGAATCAACGCGGGTAAAGGGCCGCGGCTTTATGCCGAGAAGGGAAAACTCAACGGGGAGGTTATCCTCTTTGATGAAGTGATTGATCCCCGCCAGCCAGGCGTCAAGTATTGACAGTGCACGCGGGTCAATGCGGTCTGACTGTTTCAGATATTTTTCCGCGGTGCGGCGGAACATCCAGGTGCGAAAAAGGCGGTCATAGTGAAGCAGTGCCTCGCCAAAGATTTCCGCCAGCTCGCCCCGCGCAAGGCGCCGCTGAACTTCCATCTGAAAGAGGCGGTCCTGGGCAAGGGTGTAGCCGTAGGCAAACCAGGCATCTTTTTCGGTCCTGGCATAGATGTGGGGAACGCCCTGGCTGTCCCGGCGCACCTCCACGTTTTTGTTCAGAAAGGGCGCAGTGATTTTTTTGTCATAGTCCGGCGCTTTCGCTTTCCAGAAGAGAAGAGGTATTATGATAAGCAGTGAAATGAGTATTACAATGAATGAAAGGATCTTTTTTGTGCGGGATGTTTTTTGTGTCATCGGAGCCCCCGTGTTTTTTAGAATAGAGGTGTATATTTTATTAGGGAAGGCCCGAATTGCAAGAAAAATGTTCTTTTATTGATTTTCAATGCAGATATAATAAGATAAATACAGTAATTATTCTTTAAAAATATTTGTTGCATGCATGCAATAACAAGGAGCAGCTCACCCCGCCTCCGGCGGGGGGAGCGCTATTACTAATGAATGGTTGCACTAAATTTTATGTTCAGGAATAATTACTGAGATAAATAACAGTTTCGTACTGTTAAAAACAGAGGCTTTTTGGGGGAAGTTCAATGATTCGAAAAATATTTATTTCAGTTGCCATAATTTTTTTACTGCTCGTTACCGGGGTGGGCTGGTACTTTTCGTCTCTCATTATTCATCCCGAAAAGGGTCCCTGTGATAAAAAGCATTTCATTCACTGCGGTACCCCTGAAAGCCTTAAACTGCCTTTTGAGGAAGTTACCTTTACCGCCAGTGACGGACTTGCCCTGAAGGCATGGTACATTCCCTCTTACCGTAAAGAGGCAGTCATAATGATTCACGGCCACGGGGCTGACAGGCACGAGGCATTGAGATGGGTGCGCGCCCTTAATCGGGGCGGCCTTTGCCTGCTCATTCCCGACCTGCGTAATCACGGGAAAAGCAGCGGAGCCATGACCACCATGGGGTATTATGAAAAACGCGATGTTAACGGTGCCCTTTTATGGCTCAGGCAGGTGAAAAAAAAGGACCGCGTCGGCGTTTTCGGGGTGTCCATGGGTGCGGCTACTGCTGTCATGGCAATGGCGGATAACAAGGACCTGCGCGCCGGTGTTTTCGAGGCGGGATATTCTTCCCTGAGACGGCAGCTCGAGGATATCGCGAAAAGGGATTACGGGCTGCCTTCTTTTCCTCTGATGAATATGGTATCGCTTTTTTTCAGGGCGAGGACCGGTGTCCCCCTTGATGCGGTGGCCCCTGAAAAGGAGATCGGGAAAATTTCCCCCCGGTCGGTACTGGTCATTCACTGTCCAGGGGACGACTATATTCACTTCAGCCATGGCCAGCGTCTTTTTGAGGCGGCGGGGCAGCCAAAGGATTTCTGGGCCTCACCCTGTACAACACACGCCGAGGCATGGCAGGGGGACCCCGCCGAGGCAGAGAGCAGGGTCACTTCATTTTTTATCAAGAACCTGAGGTAAGGGGCCTTTCCGGTTTTATCCCACCATGTAAGAACCGGTTCCTACGGCAATGAGCTGGCCTGAATCATTGAGAAATTCCATGCGGGTAACGGATACCTTGTTGCCTGTCCTGACAACAGTTCCTTCACAGAGAAAGTAGTCGCCCTGCCCGGGACGCAGGTAATCAACGCGCATGTTAATGGTACTCATCATTGAAAAGTTTTTTGCCATTTCACCAACGGTTATCCCCTTCATTTTGCTGATAGCGTTTGCCTGGGCAATGATGCCGCCGGTAAGGTCGATGACCGAGGAGATGACCCCGCCATGGAGTATTTTCTGTTCATAGTTTCCCACAAGGTCATCCTCCATATCGGTTCGGACAACGACTTTGTCCAGGGTCAGTGAATCGACCCTGATGCCGAGATACCTGTTGAAGGGCATTTTCTCATCATAGACATAGGTGAGCATGCGCAGTATTTTTTCTATGGTCTCCGGGCTGTCAATATCTGCCGTGAGAGAAAAAAGTTCTGAGGGGTCAGCATCATGGCCGACAATATCTTTTAGCATGGAAATGATTTCATTCATAAACTTTTT
This sequence comes from uncultured Leptospirales bacterium, assembly GCA_964534225.1. Classification (GTDB taxonomy): domain Bacteria; phylum Spirochaetota; class UBA4802; order UBA4802; family UBA5550; genus CAZHNW01. The sequence continues at coordinate 14,725 of CAZHNW010000012.1, forward strand.
CCGTTATTTTTTAAGCTCCGAAAAAGACCCTGGCGTCAACGATTGAAATGCCTTCCCCATCTTTGTGAACAATGACAGGGTTGAGGTCGATTTCCTCGATTTCAGGGAAACGATAGAGAAGCCAGGATACGCGGCAGATGGTTTCCCTGAGAGCCCTGATATCCAGGGGATCATGTCCCCGGGTTCCCTCGAGTATGGGAAAGGTGTGGAGTTCCCGGAGCATCTCGTCTGCTTCTTTTTCGGTTACCGGGGCAAGGCGCATGGAACGGTCTTTGAATATCTCGATATAGATTCCCCCGAAACCGGCAACGACCACGGGACCAAAGGATGGGTCCTGTCTTCCCCCGATGAAAAACTCTGTGCCTTCAGGTGCCATTTCCTGTATGAGGAAACCGTCAATTGAAGGAGAAGATCCGTCTGCGGCGGCGCGTTCTTTGATGGTTTTAATTGCCCTTTTTGTTTCTTCAGTATCATTACAGTTGAGGATCACACCGCCGACATCTGACTTGTGCGATGCATCACGGGAGAGAAGTTTCACCGCCCGGGGGAATCCCAGAGAGAGTGTATTTACGTCTTGATCCTCTTTGACTGTCTCTGAAGGGACAGGTGAAAGGCCCACGGCGCGGCAGATGTCAAGGGCCTCGTCAGTGAGGGGAATCCTCTTTTCGTCGCGGCAGGTTGTCTGTATCTTTTTGATGCGTTCATCTTGAAGGGGGTATTCTGCAACAGGGCCCCGGCTTTTGCGAAAGGAGAGGCGGCGGGTATGTTCAAGGCTGATATGCATGGCCAGTACCGCCTCCAGGGGGGTGGGAGAAACAGGGTAGGGATGGTTTTTTTCGATGTCGAGAATCTCTTCGGCATTGCTGGTAAAGGAGACCGAAACGGGTTTGTTATATTTTGCCGCCATTTCGCTTACCGCGTCGAGAAAGGTGCGGGATGCTTCTGCCTCGTATGAGGGCTGGTACATGTGGTTGAAAATGATCCCGTCAATGTCGTCGAGCTTGAGAGTCTCCTCCACGATTTTAATGAAAATGGTATAGTCGAATATTTCACCGAGATCAAGGGGGTTCTGGTGAGCGATAACACGGGTATGGTAGATGTCCCTGAGCCCTTCGATGAAACTTTCAGGAAAGGGTACCATGTCAAGGTTATACTTCGCGCATGCGTCGGCGGTCATGACCGCGTGGCCCCCTGAACGGGAGAGCACGGCGACACGGTTCCCCCGCAGTGGGGGCATGGCAAAAGCCTTTACGGCGATGCGCAGGTCATATTCACTTTCCACGCGGGTGATCCCCGCCTGCCGAAAGGCGGCATCAACGATGTCATCACTGGCAGATATTGCGGTGGTATGAGACTGGGCAATGCCTGCTGTTTCAGGGTGCCGGTTCGCTTTGAGAATCATGACAGGCTTGTCCGATTCAATGGCAAGGTCGATAAACTTCCGCCCCCTTTTAAAACTTTCGAGGTAGAGGAGAACCTTGCCGGTATTCTTATCAGCAAGCAGGTATTCGAGAAAATCCGTTTCGTCAAGGTCGAGCTTGTTGCCGATGCTGACGAACTTGTTCCAGAAAATATGGGAGTCGTTGACAAGGCGCATAAAGGTGTTGCCGATGCCCCCGCTCTGGGAGATAAAGCTCAGGTCAGAGGGTTTCTCCTCGCGTTTGAAAAAGGCAAAGGCGTTCATCATGCCTGTTTCGGCATTACTGGCGCCCACGCAGTTAGGGCCGATGAGGCGTATGCCGTAGCTGCGGGCCCTGTCAAGGACCTCCTTTTCGAGGTCTTCTTTCTCACCGGAAAATTCAGAAAAGCCGCCGGTTTCGATGACAACATTTTTGATGCCTTTTTCTCCGCAGGAGGAGATAATGTCGGGAACCGTGCGGGCGGGAGTGAGGATGACCGCCACATCAGGGGTCTCAGGAATGTCTTTGATATCTTTGAAAACGGCTACGCCGTCAAGCTCCCCCTCTTCGCTGCCAATACCGTAGAGGCGCCCCGGAAAGCCCCGCTGCAGGTTGTTCTGCAGGGCAATACGCCCAAGGGTCAGCTTGGTAAGGGAAACGCCAATGAAAACGATGCTTTCGGGATAAAAAAATGTGTTAATCATGCCTGCCTCGAGAAAAATTTGTATTTGTAAACAGTGTTCATTGAAGTATATGCCGTTTATTTTGTCATGGATTTTTTGATTTTGTCCTGAAAAAAATAACATTGTTACGGATTGCAGGTATGAGAGGGGATGCGCTATTAATTGATCAATGTCTCATGATTCTTCATCCGAAAATTCCGCGATGATATCTTTCAGTTTCTGCGCCGCCATCTTAAGCCCGGGAATATCGTAGCTGTCTATCAGTGAAATGATCGAATCACTCCACTGTTTGAGTTCATCGATGCCGGAACTCTCCGCCGTAGAAGCGAGAAAACCGGCAAGTTCACGTACATTCTGTGTCCTGACGGCACCCTGTAGATGTTCCAGCTGGAGAAGTATGTTTTCTTTCAGGGAGGCGGCAACTTCCTGACTTATCTTTTGAGGCCTGGGAAAGGGATTTGTTTCTGAATACCTGATGGCCTCATTATCATCGGTTAGTTCGCTTTTGATATAGAATGAAATTTCCCGGTAGAGGTCATTGAAATTGACCGGTTTTGACAGAAAACTGTTGAATCCCTTTGTGCGAATTTTATTTTTTTCCTCCTCATGGGCCGACGCGGTAAGGGCAATAACAGGGCATGAAATAGTTTCACTGCGAATGTGCTGTATCGTCTCGAATCCGTCCATAACGGGCATCCGAATGTCCATAAGGGTGACATCATATTGTTTTTTCTTCAGTAGTTCAATGGCCTCTTTACCGTTTTTCGCCTCATCAGTTTCTATGTTTTTTTTCTTCAGAAGATCGACGAGAAAACGCCTGTTCGATTCAGTATCATCGACAACGAGGACCCTGCCTCCTCTGAACCGGAGTGATTCGGTATCGATTTTTTTTCGTTTCTCTGCGCGTTTTTTCTCTGTCGCTACGGCAACATCATGAAGGCCGATGATAAAGGTGGTGCCTGCCCCCTCCCTGCTGGTAAAGGCAATTTCACCATTCATTATTTCCACCAGCCGTTTTGAAATAGTCAGGCCAAGGCCTGTTCCCCCGTATTTTTTGCCACTCTGGCCGGTTTTCTGTTTAAAAGATTCAAATATCAGGTGAGAGTCTTTTTCCGGTATGCCGACACCTGTATCTTCCACGATAATAATCAGGTCAATGTGATCCTTTATGTTACTACTTGCTTTTTTCTGCGCCTTCAGGAGAATGTGCCCCCTTTCGGTAAACTTCACCGCGTTGCCCACAATATTTAAAAGCACCTGTCTGAGGCGCATTTCATCAAGTAACAGCTCATCAGCAAGATCAGGATCGACAGAAATGACCAGCTCTATTCCTTTCTCTTTAACAGAAGGAAGAAATATCTGTTCGATTTCTTTAAAAAGACCGGCGGGGTCAATGGCCTCGTAGTTCAGGGTGATCATCCCCGCTTCGATTTTTGACAGGTCGAGAATATCATTGATGAGGGTGAGCAGTGATTTTCCTGCTGTCTTGATAGATTGAAGATACCCCTTCTGCTGCTCATCGGTAACATATGCCGAAAGGAGTTCACTGAAACCGGTAACGGCATTGAGGGGGGTTCGTATCTCGTGGCTCATGTTGGCGAGAAATTCAGACTTGGCACGGTCTGCCTTTTCCGCCTCTTCCCTGGCCCTGTCTGCTTCCTGTATGGCCAGAATCAGTTTTTCTTCCGCTTCAATCCTTTCGGTAATGTCCCAGATTATACCCAGGGACCTGAGCAGTTTACCCCCGGTGTCGAAAAAATTTTCACATTTTTCAAAGACATGGCGGACCTGCCCGTCACTTCGCAGGATCCGATACATTACCTCGTAGTCCGCCTCTAACCTGATGGATTCGAGGTAGCGCTGCTGTACATATTCCCGGTCGTTTTCATGGATCATCGCACGAAATGTTTCAAAGTCGGGACTGTAACTTTCGGGCATTATGCCAAAGATGCTATAGACCTCTTCTGACCAGAAAAGATTTACTCCTTCATAATCAAGCTCCCAGTAGCCCATGTGAGCAACCCGCTGCGCCTCCCTGAGGCGTTTTTCATTTTTCATTAACGCCTTTTCATTTTCTTTTCGTGAAGTGATATCGTGGGCGGCTGCGATTATGATCTTTCTTTCAGGGAGCCCGAAAGATTTCCATGAAAGCCATTTATATGTGCCGTCTTTGCAGATGTAGCGGTTTTCAAAATCTACTACATCAATACCTTTTTCAAGACCGGCGGCAGCGGATACGGTCACTTCGCGGTCTTCTTCGTGAACAAATTCGATAAAAGGGCGCGCCATCAGTTCCTCTTCAGTCCAGCCCAGGGTCTTTGACCAGGAGGGGCTCAGTCGTGTCAGGTATCCCTCGAAACTGGCAATACCGAGAAGGTCCAGTGTCACGTTAAAGAAAAGGTTGATTTCTTCCTGTACCTGCCTGAGTTCAGTAATATCCGTGTAGGTTGCGTAAACCAGGTGTGGTTTTTTATCACCCGGGCGGAAGCGGGGGACCGCGTTAATGACCACCCAGTGGTATTTTTTTTCTTCTTCCAGGTAATACCCGATAAGATGATCACGCAGGGGGTTTCCACTTCTTAAAACTTTCGGTATGCTGAAGTCTGATTTATTAACGGGATGGCCGTCTTCGCTGACGACCCTGTGAGGGAAATCGAAAAGGTTTCTGCCGTGAAGGGATGTGGTGTCGATATTAAGAATTTTCCCCGCTGCCCTGTTGGCGGTGATGATTCTTCCGTTCCGGTCAAAGTAGATAACCCCCTGCTCCATTGTTTCAAAAAGGACACGGTGCTGTTCTTCACTTTCAGCGAGGGCCTTTTCTGCGGCAATGCGGTCGGTTATGTCGTGAATGATTGAAAAGAGATGTCTGCCTTCATATTTTTGTGCAGGGCCGCTGTAGACTTCAACGTCCCTGATTTCTCCGCTTTTCAAGCGATGCTTAAAGAGAAAATAATTTCGCTTTTCATCAGCGGCATCGTTCATTTCTTTTTTTGTCTCATCATCAGAGAGAATGTTGATGTCTGATATTTTCATACCCAGCAGTTCTTCTTTCGTGTATCCATAGTAATGAATGGCTGCAGGGTTTGCCTCCACGATTGATCCTGTGTCAACATCGATCATCAGCATGGTGGCATGGCTGTTTTCGAAGATGGCACGGTAAAGGGCCGTATTTTCATAGGGTGTTTTCGCTGTCAGGCCTGACATCTCATTGCCGAAAATATGCTGCTGGTTTTGACGAAGGGCGATATCAATGACAGCGGTGAGGTGCCGTCTTGTCAGGGGTGTTTCAATGATGCCGGCGGGAGCGGTACCTGAAGCCTTTTCATAAAGGGCGTCGTTCAATGAATCAGCAATAAAAATAACGGGGGGGAAGTTTTTCTTCTCCCTCTCCTCTATCATCTGTAAAATACGGTGACCTGTTGTGTCATCAATATCGACAAGAAGAGAACAAAACGTCTCCAGGTTTACCTCGCCGTTGAATATTTTCTCTGCGGGGAATATGGCGGGAGTGAACTTTCCCGTGTCAAGAAAGGAGGCGATACCCTTTCCCCTTTCGGGGCGTGATTCTGCGATTAAAATTTTTTCAGGCGGCATGGGGTCTCCCTTTCAGGTGATAAAAAAATTGTAAGGTAGAATTTGAAATAATGAAAGTATTTTTCCCGGGAAGAATCACCCTGTTTTCCTGTGGACAATTCCGTTTTTCTGTAATATGCTCAGACCTGTTGTATATTTAAAGAGAGGGGCCCTGTGTACGATGATATCCCCGTGAAAGGGAAATCAGGCATCCGGGGTTCCCTGTTGTGAAAACAACGGGAAAGAAACATGAAAAAAAAAGACAGCAGGGCGGCGGTCCTTATTCTCATCGTTGATGACAACACCCAGAATATCCAGGTGCTGGCAAAAATAATAGAAGAGGAGGGGTATGATCTCGCTGTCGCAATGAACGGCGAAGAAGCCCTTGAATTTTTAGACAGGGAGAGCCCTGATATGATACTCCTCGACGTAATGATGCCGGGCATGGATGGCTTCGAAGTCTGCAGAAGAATAAAAAGTCAGGAGCATTGTGCGGATATCCCTGTTATTTTTCTTACCGCCCGGGGCGAAACCGATGATATCGTGAGAGGCTTTGACGCGGGGGGTGTTGATTATGTGGTCAAGCCTTTTAATAATCGTGAACTCCTGGCACGGGTAAAAACCCATGTTGAACTCCTGCATGCCCGCCGTGAAATCAGTGAGCTGCGCGGTATCATTCCTATTTGTTCCAGCTGTAAAAAGGTCCGTGATGACGACGGTTTCTGGCAGCTGGTAGAGCAGTATGTTGAAACACGCAGTGATGCCACCTTCTCCCACAGCCTTTGCCCGGACTGCGCTGATAAACTCTACGGAGACAAGGACTGGTACAGGGACGCCAAAAAAATGAAGGGGCAGAAAAAGAAAGAAAAGAAAAAATGAGGAAACTAATCCTTTTGCCGGCTCAGCGTATCCGCCACCGCTGAACCACCGCCTTTTCCCATAAACCGATTGAAAAGGCAAAGGCAACACGTTTTTCATTTACCTCTCCACGGTGTATTCCCCCTTCGAGGCGAAGCCGGTCAAAACCGGGAAAGAGCAGGTGAAGCCCCGCAAAGTAACCTGCCAGTGTCGAAGGGTGACTGAAAGAATCTTTTGACTTCCATAAAACAGCAACATCAATACCGGCAACAATTTGCAGGCCCGCGTAGAGGTTGAATCCCCAAAGAGTGAAAGGGGTGCGTTCTACCGCCTCGTAACGATATTCAAAGGTGCCGAGAAATTCATGCTGTCCCACCAGATCGCTGTCCGGTTCATAGCCGCGTAATGTATTGGGGCCTCCGGCGTGAAAGAAATGGTACGCCCCCATTGTTCCGGGACGGTACTGTCCCAGGGCCGAGAGATGCAGAACATGTCTTTTTGCCGGTGAAAAGTAGGCCCGCAGGTCCATGAGAATTTCCGTGTATCCCCCGTCTCCGCCGAGGAACCCGGCAAACTGCGTGGCCCTGACTTCCCCGAAAAAACCGCTCCGGGGGTCAAGACGCCGGTCCCGTGCGTCATAGACGGCGCCGATACCGATCCTGGGAACCAGGTCTTCTTCGCCGCCTGAAAGAAAAAGCGGAGCCCGGTAGTCACCGGAAATGAATTCAGTGTGGGCCCTGTCGTGCCATACTGTAAAGAGACCCGTGGTAAAGAGCACCTTGAATTCACGGGTGAGGCGGTAGAAAAAGTCGCCCTCCGTGGTAAGGGAGCGCTCTTTAAAATTTTTCAGGGGATTGTAGAGGTCATTGAAAAGAAACCAGATGTCGTATTCAAGGGGCAGGGGGCCGCACCAGCGCGAGGCAATGGTGGCCAGGAGCTCCCGGGCCTGGAAAAAATCGGGATACATGGTGGCGCGTGCGTAGAGTTCAAAGCGCATCGCCTCACCGAACATGTTGAGAAAGGCAAGGGCGGGCCCGGCGATAAAACCGTTCTGGTCCGTTATCTTCATGGAGATAAAAGGGATCATGGGGGGAAGTTCGGAGAACCGGTAGGTGAGGCTTACGCCCTCTTCGTTTTCCTCTCTTTCGAGTTCAATGCGGGAAAAGATATCCAGGCTTTCAAGGCTGTTTTTTTCTTTTTGCCATGCCTCTTCGCTGAAAGGGGCCCCGGTATGGTGAAGGAGTTCTTTTTTTACCAGGCTTTTACTGGTGGTGGAAAGCCCCTGCAGGTGCAGGGAAGTTACCATACTGTCTTTTTTCTGACCTGTTGTTTCTTCGGCCCCTTCGGCAGCGAGAAGGGGCCGGCCCGGGAGAAACACGATAAGGAGAAAGGACATCCAGAATTTTACTGGCAGTGACATTTAATGTTATCTCCCGGGAGTTATCCCTTTAAATAATTTTTTCAACCTTCACCTGCCGTGACGGGTCGAGGTTTCCTTTTTCCAGTGAAGCAGGTGATATGAGAATGGCATCAGGGTCGCCTTTATGGGGTTCTTCTGCTTTTACGTGCAGTGACCTGAGTCCCCCGAACCACCACCGCGGGTCAGATACATAGAGGATGTCCCCTTTGCGGGCCTTGAGCCTCTCCATGGATCGGCTTCCCAGGGAGATTCCCTCGATTTTTTCGGCCTGGACAGTGCAGAGTATTTTTTCACCCTTTTCCATGTCGTTGGGTTCTCCTCCTCCCTTGAAGGCTCTTTTTGCCGCATCGATGGAATCGATGACAAGGCCACGTGTTTTTTCTTCAGGGTCCGGGTTTGTCAGCAGCGAGGAGATAATACCCAGTGAGGCACAGACCACGATGCCATAGAGGGCGCGCATATACTTGTAGCCGCCGATTTCAACGCCATGATCAAAGGGTGAAATCACCTGCGGAAAGGCAATGGAAAGGGCGATCATGATACTTCCCCCCACGATGGTTACAAAGGCGCCAGTCTTATTGAAGCGTTTCCAGAAGGCGGCCATGAGGATTGTCACGATCATGGGTGGCGTAATGGCTGCCGTAAAGGCGCCGTGGGCCACATAGATCGATTTAAACCCGGCAAAAAGAGGAACAAGGGCGAGTCCCATGCCTGCGGCGAGGATGGCAATGATACGGGCCCAGCGGAGGTAGTAACTGTCATCCCTGTCCGGTTTGACTTCCTTTACGATGTCATTGACCGTGATGGCGGAGACCGCGTTGATGAGGGTGTCCACCGTTGACATGAGGGCGGCAGTAAGGGCCGCCATAAGAAACCCGAAAATACCCGGTACGGCAATAAGGTTTGCCACTTCTACGAATATATGGTTGGGATTGACGTCTGCCGGCAGCATGCCAAGGTTGACCATTGAGCGCCCCAGCCAGCCCGCGTTTGAAACGGCAAAAGCGGTGAGGGGCATAAAGAGAAGTACCACCATGAGGATGGCACGTTTGCCTTCCCGGGGAGACTTTACGCTCATGAACCGCATAATGACCCCCTGGTTCATGAAATAGAAGGCGACACTGTTGGCGAGGCCGTCCTGCCAGAATATGCCCACGTGGCTGAATTTCGGCGGTGTGTTGAACCCCGAAAAGGGAAGCTTGAAGGTAGTGTCAAGACTGTTCCAGAAGGTGGAGAAGCCCCCGATATGGGAAATGCCCAGGATAAAGATGACCAGTCCCGCGATGAGAAGGATGCCGCTCTGGGCAAGGTCAGTCATGATGACTGAAGTCTGTCCCCCCGCGTGCATGTAAATGGCACAGATGATTGAAATAACAGTGGCGGTTGTCATGATGTCCCATCCCAGCATGGAGTTGAAGGCGACACCGATGGTGTAGAGGTTTATGCCCACATATCCTGTCAGGTAGATCAGGAGTATCACAACACCGGCGATGCGGGTCTTTTTGTCAAAACGCCTCTCGAAGTATTCAGGTATGGAGATGACGCGGGAAAAATAGATAATGGGGAGCCACCCCAGCACAAAGAGTGGCACGATAAACCAGTCGTTGGTATAGGTCATGGTTGAAGAAAAACCATACCGGTAACCCGCGGCGGAATATTTAATAAAACTGTAGGAGCCCACCACCGTGGCTATACAGCTCATGGCAATAAGCCACCAGCTGAAACGCTGTCCCCCGAAGAAGAAATCTTTCGTTGTGGTCACATACCGGCCAAACCAGGTACCAAAGCCGAGAATGGCAATGAAATAAACGATAATGACAATAATATCAAGGTGTGTTCCTTTAAGCATGCCCCACCCCCGCAAGAATAATCAACAGAGCGTGAAGGGCGGCGTAGAGGATAAATCCTGCCACAAGCTGCAGGAGAAGGTTGCGGTCTCTTTTGAATGAGAGCTGCAGGGCCCTTTTTCGCAGGGCGATAAAAATGGCTGAAAAAAAGACCGTACCGCCTATACAGTACTGGTAGAGATAAGGAAACCATGGTGATTCTGTCATATTTTTTTCCTCAATGTTTGATTTTGTTTTTTCATGGTTTTCAGAAAGGAATTATCAGGCCGCAGGGTCCTGATTTCTGCAGGATTAAGATGGGGCACCTCCCTGTGCAGGTGAGGCGAGCCGTCGGCAGTGATGCACTGGATGATCTGCAGGGTGTCACCATGACTGACCAGGAGAATGCTTTCCCCGATGAAACGTTTTTCCAGTTCCCTGAAAAGAGAGAGGATGCGCTGCTCTACCTGGCGGGGGGATTCTACTCCCTGACTGGTGTTGCCGGGATTTTTCCGGTCCTCTTCCCAGACAATGGTGTAGGCATTGTCACTGCCCCCGTCGAGGGAGCCGAAAAACCGTTCCCTCAGGAGTTCACTGGTTTCTACCTCTTTTATGCCAAGGGCAGCCGCGGCGAGGCGGGCGGTTTCCAGGGCGCGCCTGAAATCCGAGGAGATAATCCTGGTGACAGGAGGAGAGAATCCGGCCAAAGCAAGGGATTTCTCTGCCATGGCGCGACCCTTCTCTGTGAGGCCGTAACGGGCAATACCCTTTGCCGGGCTGCTGATAATGAGGCCTGCCTGGTTCGCCTCGCTTTCCCCGTGTCTCATGATATGGTAAGTATTGTGCAGACTCATTTATATCCTTTCCGATATTTTTTGTCCGCTCTGTAAAGGGAATGGAACATACTGCTTCAATGGATAAGACGGGAGGTCAACGGGAGACTGTTTTTGTATCTCCCGTTGGACGTTTATACTGAAAATGTCGGTTCTTTTTTTATCAGTATTTCTTTTATTTTAGCATCGCCGGCTGAAAAGTAAATGACCGGTGACTCCATAATATTATATTCATTCAGAAGAACGAGAAAGTCCTCGTCGCGGGCCAGGTCATGTTCTCCGAGACTTTCGCTGCTGATGAAAATGGTTTTCATAATAGATCCTGTATATATTTTTAGAGGTATGCTTCTTAGCAAGGGTATAACTTCCTGACTTTTTGTCCAGCATTTTAATCAGGCTCAAAATAAATATTTTGGTAAATGTTTCATCTTTTTCTTCCTGCACTTATGAAAGAATTATAAAGGGCAGATTTTGAGTATTTTATTTAAAGTATTTCCAGGTGTTTTTTTTAGAATTGACTTTTTGCCTGTTCATGTTTAGAGTGTCTGTAATATTTTTATTCTCAGAGAATAAACTTCGCATAAATTTACCAGAGAACAGATCCACAGGATTACATGAAAAAGAAAATCGTTATTATTTCCGTCCTCGTGTTGACCGTTGCGTTTTCAGGAGTGTCCCTTGAGGCTTACAAGTTTGATTTCGTTACTGTCAGCGATATTGTGAAAAAAATTAAAAAGCGTTTCGGAGAACTCGAAACATACCAGGCTTCTTTTGTCATTACTATAAAAAAAATGGGGAAGAGAAAAAGGCAAACCGGTGTTATCAGGTACAAGGCCTCTAACCGTCTTCTTATACAGTTCTATTCGCCCCATGGACAGAAGATTGTTTCCAATGGAAAGATGATGTGGATATATATCCCGTCGATGAATGTTGTTGCCGAACAGGATTTGAAGAACAGTGGAGGCCTTTTTACCACGGGAACGAAAACAGGCCTGAAGAGACTTTTTTCAAAGTACCATTACCGTTTTGACAGCAAGAAACAGCCTGAACCTCAGAAAGACGGCAGCAAGATGTATACCCTTCACCTTAAACAGAAAGAAAGCAGAAGCGGTTACCGTACACTGAAACTGTGGGTTTCAGAGGATTTTCTTATCAGGCGTGCCAGGGGAGAGACATCTTCAGGAAAAGAGGTGGACATAATTTTTTCAAAAATAAAGACTGATGTCAATCTTCCTAACGGGCTTTTTAAATTTGACGTTCCCGCACGGGCAAGGGTCATTAAAAATCCCATGATAGCAGAGGAGTAAAAGTGGAAAGTATTGGAGAAAAGCTTCGATCCGCGCGAGAAGCAAAAAAAATATCACTCAGGGATGTCGTAAAAGATACCAATATCACACCAATATATCTCGAAGCCCTTGAAGAAGAGGATTTCGAAAAGTTTCCCAGTGAAACGTACCTGATTGGTTTTCTTCGTTCATATGCCGAGTATCTCAAGCTCGATGCTGAAGGAATTGTTCAGGCCTACAGGGGGCATAAAATCGGTGAGTCCGTGACCCCCCTGGAGGAGCTGACAAAGCCGACACGTGAACCCCTGGGAGCAACCCTTGCGGGTCTTGCAGGCAGGTATAAGAATATTATTTTTATTACCGCTACAGCCCTGCTGGTTCTCCTTGTCATATGGGGAATCGGCTCCCTGATTTCTTCAGGCGTAGATGTCGATTCAGGTGATTCCATTAACAGTATCAAGGATGCATATAATGCCGGGAAGAAGGGGGTAAAGATCGAAAAGATTCGTCCCCTGCAGCTTCATAATGACCGCGGTTTTATTCTTCTTTATAAAAATGAAGCTGTACAGTTCCTGGTGGGCAAAAAGGAAGTTATTTTTCTCCTGAAAGCCATTGCGGACAAGTCAGTGGTTCTTGAAGTGCTTCCTGACAACAGGGACGTTGTTATCGAAATGGGAAAGATGAAACTGATGCCTGTAGAAGGGGCTCCCCGGGAAATAAATGCCACCCTGAAGGGACTGACTGAAAATCGCGCCAAGGTCATGGTTGACCTGGGGAAAAACCTAAAAAAAGAAGACGATACAGGTGTGACCGGAAAGACTCCTGCCAGGGAAGAGCAGGATACAACTACGGTGGTCGCCCAGAACAGGAAAAACCTGAAGATAATATTTGAGGCACAGTTTTTACAGAAATCTTTTATCGAACTCTACCTCGACGGAAACAAGGTTAAGAGAGGCTTTGTCGCTGCCGGAACGCGGGAGCGCTGGGAAGCATCCGAAACAATCCAGGTCAAGGTAGGCAATGCCGGCGGCCTCAAGGCCCGCATCAACGGAAAAGACTACGTTTTCGGGAAGGCGGGACAGGTTGCCAACAAGGTTATTACCTGGAAAAAGGATATTCGTGACCCCAACCGGTATCACATTGTCGTAAAAGACTGGTAGTGGTGAAGCAGAGTACCGATTGCACCTTCAGTATTATCAGCCTCGGATGCTCAAAGAACCAGGTTGATGCCGAAAAGGTAAAGGGAGGGCTCCTCTCCGCGGGGTTTTCCCTGTCAGAACGGGCTGAAGAAGCGGACATTATCATAATTAACACCTGCGGATTTATTACCCCCGCCAAAGAAGAATCCATCTCCACCATACTCGACGCCCTTGATCTTCGTATTCCACGGGAACGGTACGTGGCCGTCACGGGGTGCCTTTCTGAGAGATACTTCGACGATCTTTTGCGGGATATGCCAGAAATCGATTTTCTCTATGGGCTTCTCGATGATGCCTTTGTGGAAAAAATGGCTGCAGCCCTTGATATCAGGCTCGATGGGGATGTAAAAAACTATCAGGAGCCCCTGGTCCGTGGCCTTTCTTATGCCTGTATCAAGATTGCCGAAGGCTGTTCCAACAACTGCAGTTACTGTGCCATTCCCCTGATACGGGGGGGGCTGCGCTGTGTTGGTCCCGAAGAAATCCTTGAAGATGCCCGACGCGCTGTAAACCAGGGAGCACGGGAACTGGTCATTATCGCCCAGGACACGGCGGCATATCATTACCACGGCCTGACCCTTCCGGGACTGGTTCGAATGATTGCCCGGGACGCGGCACCTGACTGGATTCGTATTCTCTACTGTCACCCTGATCACATTACCGATGACATTATTGCCATGTTTGCCGAAAATGATAAAATACTACCCTATATTGATCTGCCTTTCCAGCATGTCAATGAGAGAATATTACGGTCAATGGGGCGGGGGGGAAGTTATAACACCTACCGTGACCTGGTGAACCGCCTGCGGAATGAAGTGCCGCGTATCCGTATACGTTCTACCTTTATGACGGGATATCCCGGAGAGGGGGAAGAAGACTTCGAAGAAGTGCTTGCCTTTCTCCGGGAAATGCGCCTTGACCGCGTGGGGGCCTTTGTCTATTCCCCCGAAGAGGATACACCCGCCGCCACCCTTGATGGTGCAGTGCCGAACCGAAAGGCGAAAAAGCGGTATGAAAAGCTGATGGCTCTTCAGCAGGGGATTTCAGAGCAGAGGCTTCAGGAGATGATCGGTGATACCGTCAGGGTCATAATCGAAGAACAGGTGGATGAAGAAACATGGATCGGCCGCAGCGAGTATGATGCCCCCGAGGTTGACGGAGTTTTTTACTTGACCGGTCATGGCCATGCCATTAATTCAATTGTAAACGCGAAGGTCACGGATTCATCCGAATACGATCTGATGGGGGAAGTTACATGAAAGTTCTGCGCGCGGAATTCAATCTGCCGAATTTTTTCTCGATCCTGAGGGTGATTCTTGTGCCCCCTATTATATATTTTCTCTCCCTGAGAACAATTAATGGCTGGATTGGTGCCCTTGTCCTTTTTGCCATTGCCTCTTTTACGGATTTTCTCGATGGGTGGGTGGCGCGCAAGTTGAAACAGGTCTCCGAGTTTGGAGAGTTTATCGATCCCCTTGCTGACAAACTTCTTGTTATATCCTCTCTTGTTGGTCTTATTGTAATAGATCCCCATCTTGAAATTTTTGACCTCTGGATGATCGTTGTCATTGTCGGTCGTGACGTTCTGATAACAATTATGCGTATGCTTGCCCTCAAGCGGGGGCGTCCCCTGAAAACGAGCCGTTTTGGTAAGTTTAAAACCGCCTTTCAGATGATGGGCATTGTCATAATAATCCTTATTTACCTGGCAAAGCGTACCAGTATCATTGAGACCCATGTCTCTCTTCCCTACTGGATAATGCTGGCGGTAACCATTCTTACCGCCCTTTCAGGATTGCGGTATATAGCTACCAACTGGCGTCTGTTTTTTCCTGAAAAAATTGAACATGAAGAGAAGAATCGTGAAAATTAAAGAATTTCTTTTTACCGGTTTTTACACAGGTTACTTCCCCGTCGCACCCGGCACGGCGGGAACCATTGCGGGTACCGCTCTATACTGTCTCCTGTATCTGATTTTTGGCAGTGCGTATCTTGTTTATATTAACATTATCCTTGTGCTTGTTATGGTATACCCGGCCATAAAGCTGGGTGACGCAGGTGAAGAGTTTTTCGCAGTCAAAGATGCCCAGCAGGTTGTGCTCGACGAGATGATGGGCTTCTGGATTACCATGCTTTTTCTTCCTTTTAGCTGGAAAATGGTGATTGCCGGTTTTTTCCTGTTTCGTTTTCTCGATATTGTCAAGCCCTGGCCGGCGGGTAAACTGCAGGATCTCAAGGGCGGGCTGGGTATAATGATCGATGATTATATTGCGGGTATATACGGCTGTATTATTCTGAATTGTGTTTATTACCTGGCGCCTTCAGCCGGGTTCATTCATTTCTGATTATTCAAGGGAGGCTTTTCATGTTCAGGTCATCTGTTGTTTTTGCACTGATACTTTTTGTTGTGCCCCTTTTTGCTGACGAGGTAAAGAAAACTGTTGATGAGACGGGTCTTGCCGAGATAAGAAAAATAAGAAATGAAATTAATGCCACTATTGACAGCCTCAACGAAAAGAACATGGACCTCAAGGGGCTTCCGAAGCAGGTTGAAATGCTCGACAAAGTCATAGGCGATATCGAAACAACTGAATCAATAGAAACCCGTAATTCCCTTATCCGGCTGGCCAGGCTCGAAGCGGAAAACCTGCGCCGTGAATCAAAGGCGTATCTCGCATATTCGAAACGCCTTGATCTCCTTTATATCATGCTTGCCGCCTTCGGGGGCCTCGTTATCCTGGGGATAGTTCTCTACTCCCTGAGGATGTACCTGGGGAGACGCACGTACAGGGAAGAATAAAGAAAGGTCTGATCTGTAAAGGGTGAAATGGAAAGGAACTACCTGTTCAACACTGAAAAGATAAAGTATGTAAAAGGGAATAAACCCGATGTACCCTGTATCCTCTGTGCCATAAGGGACGGTTCGAAAGAGGTAGAAAGCCTTGAAGTTTTTCGTAATAACGTGGTCATGGCAACGGTCAATCTCTATCCATTCAACCCGGGACACCTGATGATTTTTCCCATGCGCCATGTTCAGCGTATCAGTGATCTAACTGATACTGAGGCAATGGCCATGCATGAACTGCTGGTAAAAACATGTATCATTCTTGAAGAGGAATTTTCTCCCTCGGGTTTTAATATAGGGTATAATATCGGTGAAGGAAGCGGCGCCAGTATTTCCCATCTGCACCAGCATGTGGTTCCCCGGTATCCCAATGAAATCGGTTTTCTCGATGTCCTGGCGGGAAGCAGGGTCGTTGTCGTTGATCCGCAGGAAGTGATGGAGCGTTTAAAAAAACGGTTTCAGAACATCTGATTTTCAGCAGTCTGGTCTCAAGAATCCATTACGTCAGGAAAGGTACGCTGCTTCAGCCTTGATGAGTTCCTTCATTTCTGTTTCAGTGATATTGATTGTAAAGGGCTCTGAGCACATGGGGCATTCTCCCGGGTTATCCCCGATGGTCAGTTGCTGCAGTGTGAGTTCAAGTTTTGATCCACATAGAAGGCAGGTGAAATCCCCTGCGCGCATGTCCGGTGCTTTCAACATTTTTTTTCTCCACTATTTTTCCTGGTTTTTTTCTTTAAGAATTTCAATGAACAAATCAACCAGTTCAGGGTCAAACAGTTTTTCCCTGTTCTCTTTCAAAAATTTTATTGCTTCATCCCCTGAAAGCCCTTTTCTGTAGGGGCGTTCGTCGGTGACGGCGTCGTAGACATCGGCAAGGGTGATTATGCGGCTCATCAGGGGTATCTGTCTTCCTCTGAGGCCAAAGGGGTAACCGCCGCCGTCCCAGTGTTCATGATGATAGAGAATGCCCGGGAGCATCCTGTCGTAGGCACTTATTTTTTCGATTATTTCTGATCCTTTTTCAGGGTGCCCCTTGATAACATCGTATTCATCCGGGGTCAATCTTTCAGGTTTGTCAAGGATCGTTTCGGGTACGGAGATTTTTCCGATATCATGGAGGATGGCGGAGATGGTGATGTCCCTTACTTCCCCCTCGGGTAACCCGAGCCTGCTCGCCAGGTCCTCGGCATAGCGGGCGACGCGTTCACTGTGTCCTGCTGTCCATCGTGATTTAGCGTCAATGGCGCTGGTCAATGCCATGAGAATGCCGATGAGGAGTTTTTCCTTTTCCTCGAAAGTACGCACACTGTCAAGGGCGACGCCCACCTGGTCGGCAATCATTTCCGCTGTTTCGATTTCACTGTCGCTGAAGGGGGCCCTGGACCTTCCCGCCAGGACAAGTGAGCCGAGATATTCTTCGGCAATGTGAATGGGAACGTTGAGGAGAAAGCGTATTCCCGTATCAGCCAGTGATTGAAAGGGCAGTGCCTTTTCAAAGTGGTCGGCAGAAATCTGTACCGTTGTTCTTATCATTGCCGCAAGTTCCGGGGGAAGGTCGCTCTCCGGAACATTTCTTTTTTCACCGAGTATGTGGTTCAGGTCATTGTCATTAAAGGTAAGTACATCATATCCCTCTTTGCCTTTGTTGTAGAGGGGCATGATGATACTGGTTTGTGAAAAGAATGAGGAAACAATTGTCACGACCCTTTCAAGAAGGTCTGCACGTGAGATAGAAGAAAGAACTGTTTTATCGATCTGGTTCATTGTTTCCATGGCGTGCATGCGTCTTTCAATTTCGGATATATGTGTTTCAAGATTTTCCGCCATTGAATCAAGGGAGCCGGCGAGAATGCCGATTTCATCCCTTCGGGGAAGGCGAAAACGATGAGAAAAGTCACCTTCTGCTATTCTGGATGAGGCCTCTGAAAGGGATTCTATCGGTTTTGTTAAAAAGCGGGCGAATATTTTTCCCAGCAGTATGGAACAGAGAAAAATGGCGCCGCTAAAAAGGGAAAACTGGTAGATGTGGGACCTGAGCATGGAAAGGATTCCCTGGCGGCTGACAGTAATGGCAAGGATGTATTTATTGATGTCAATCTGACGGGTTATGTTGATGTAGATCGTGATTTTGTCGCTTTTGCCGAAAAAGAAGGGTGCTGATGTGCTGATTTTTTGCCGTGATGCCTGGTTGAGGTCATATGTTTCTTTTTTTGAGGTGACCGGGATTTCATCTGTTGAATCAACATGCCTGCTTGATTCAAACAGCCTGATCCATTTATTTTTATTATGGGGGTGGTAAATGATGCAGGCCTTTTGAATTTCATGAAATTCTGAGGCGGCATTTTTTATGCGGGTAATGTCTTTTAGAATTTTTTCGTTTGGATTGCGTATCATTTGCAGGAGAATATCATTTCGGGGGGAAGAATATACCTTTTCAAAGTGCTGCATTATTTTTTCAGATGCAAGGTCTATATAGCTGCGCGTTGTTATCATAATGAAAACGGCGAAGGAGATATAACCGATGAGAATACCAAAGAGAAAAAAGGAGAGTGTCGTGCGATGGCTCAACTTCAGGGCTGGAAGTTTTGTAACAAGGGTACGCAATTTATGGAAAATATTTTTTTTTCTTTCTGTCATGATACGGGACAATTTTTATTTTTTCAAATGTTTCGCAACGAATTTTTTGAATTCTGCGCGTTCATGTTTATAGGAGTCGAAAAGGGTGGCGCTGTTTCGTTTTTCTATCAGGTTTTTTATGACCGGCAGAAGATTTTCGCGGGTTTCGCCTATCTGGCTGCAGATTTCACGCGCCCGGGGCATAAGCTCCTCATGGGAGACTACCTCGTTGACAAGGCCTGTCCTGAGAGCCTCTTCGGCGTTGATGAACTCTCCTGTAAATGAGAGCTGTTTTGCCCTTCGCTGGCCCACAGCCTGCTGCAGGAGCTGGGTCATGCCCCATCCGGGATGTATGCCCACCTTTGCATGTGTATCGGCAAAGAGTGCCCTTTCGGATGCAATGAGAAAATCACAGTTAAGGGCGATTTCAAAACCTCCCGTGATGGCATGACCATTTACGGCGCCGATGACAGGTTTGGTACAGTCCTTAAAGAGGTCAGGAAGGTCGCGGCCGTCTCCCCGGGGGTCGAAAATGTTTTCTTTCCCGAGTACTGCCAGGTCAATGCCAGAACAGAAGGCGGGGTCACTTCCTGTTATGATCCCGCAGCGAATGGAGTTGTTTCTTTCAATTTCTTCAAGGGCCTCGTAGAGCCCGATGAGCAGTGCGCGGTTGATGGCGTTGCGCCGCTCTGGCCTGTTCAGTGTTATGGTGGCGACGGGTCCTTCGGTGGTAAAGAGTACAGCCTCTTTCATATTGTTCTCCTTTTTTCCCGGGTTTACAGCAATTTCATACGTATATATTAATTACTCGACTCAGGCGAAAATTATTAAAATTAATAAAATAAGTCATGCTGAGCGGAGTCGAAGCATGATAATAGTAATAAATCAACTTATTTCAATTTCATTCACCCTTCGACTCCGCTCAGGGTGACAATATTGCTGAATAGAACACTGTATTACATAAGCGGGCTACATCAGATTCTAAAAATTGCCTAAGTCGAGTTAATTAATTATCAAAGGCCAGTCATTTTTTTGTAAAGAATTTTACGGTTTCTGCGGCCTGTAGCAGGAGGGGACGCTTCTACTTCCCCCCCCCCGCACTTTGCCAGCCCCCGGGATGCCAGGAGTTGTGGTTGTGAAAAAATGTGTTGCAAAAATAACATGTACTGAAAACATGTGACGAAAATAAAAAGTATCCGCGTGTCCCTTTATCACGGGTATGAGAAAATATAATAAATCAGGGATAGATAATGACAAAGACCAGTAAAAAATATAAGGTCGTTGTCCGCCAACAGTATTGTAAAGGCTGCAACCTCTGCATCGAATACTGCAAAAAGCAGGTTCTCGCACCTTCCAAAAATCTTAATCCCATGGGTTACCATTACGCGGAGCCCGTTAACCAGGATGCCTGTATTGGCTGCATGGTCTGTACCCAGGTCTGTCCTGATCTTGCTATAGAGGTGTACAGTGAGTAAAGTCTTTATCAGCGGAAATCATACCTTCGGAGAAGCCGCCATACGCGCCGGATGCCACTGCTATTTTGGTTATCCCATTACCCCCCAGAATGAGCTCGGTGAATACATGGCGGCAAATTTGCGCAAAGCAGGGGGAGTCTTTGTTCAGTCAGAGAGTGAAACCGCGGCAATCAACATGGTCATAGGCGCCTCTGCGACAGGCGTGCGTGTCATGACATCTTCATCGAGTCCCGGTGTCAGCCTGAAACAGGAGGGAATCTCTTTCCTGGCGGGCTTTGAACTTCCTGCGGTTATTGTAAATGTCATGCGGGGGGGGCCGGGTCTTGGAAATATCGCACCGTCACAGGGGGATTATTTCCAGGCGACACGGGGCGGCGGTCACGGAGACTACCGTACACCTGTTTTCGCCCCTGCTTCTGTGCAGGAAATTGCCGACCTGACCTATCATGCCTTTGAAGTTGCTGACCGTTACCGGACACCGGTAATGCTTCTCGGTGACGGGATGATGGGACAGATGAAAGAACCCGTTGTTTTTCCTGAAAAGATCGATTCACTTCCGAAAAAAGAATGGGCCCTGACAGGGATGGGCGAGGGGCCGAGCCGTTATATGGCCTCCCTGATTCTTGATCCCAACGAGATGGAGCGCCACAACTGGAAACTGGTGCGTAAGAACAAACAGATCGAAGAAAACGAAATCATGTTCGAAGAATATATGCTCGATGACGCTGAAATCGCCGTCATAGCTTATGGTACAACAGCGCGCATCGCCAAGGGGGCACTTAACAGGGTGAGAAAGGACGGCATCAAGGCGGGGCTTCTCAGGCCCATAACCCTCTGGCCCTTTCCCTCTGAGGCGATTAAGAAACTGGCACGCCGTGTCAAGACTGTTATCGTTTATGAAATGAGTACAGGCCAGATGGTCGAGGATGTCAGGCTGGCAGCGCAGGGTGAAGCCCCTATCATTTTTCACGGCCGTCCCGGCGGCATAATCCCGACCCCTGCTGAATTCGCACGAATCATTTACCGGGAATATCAAAAGAGACAGGCGAAATAGAATGGAACTGCTGAATAAATGGCCAAAGTATTATAAAAAGGACGTGGCAACACATTATTGCCCGGGGTGTGGTCACGGTATCGTGCACCGCATTGTTACCGAACTTCTCGAAGAGATGGATCTCGGGAAACGGGCCGTCTGTGTAAACCCCGCGGGGTGCGCTGTTCTTGCCTACAAGTATTTCGATATCGACACACTCGAATCTGCCCATGGCAGGGGGACTGCCATGGCAACGGGAATCAAGCGTGCCCGCCCTGATCTCTTTGTCTTTACCTACCAGGGTGACGGCGACCTTTCTGCAATTGGTACGGCTGAAACCGTTCATTCTGCCAACCGGGGTGAACATTTTTCTGTTATTTTTATCAACAATGCCGTTTACGGAATGACGGGGGGGCAGATGGCACCCACAACCCTTCTTGACCAGAAGACGACTACTTCACCCAACGGAAGGACCCCGGAGTTCGAGGGGTATCCTTTGCATATTACTGACATTGTTTCACAGTTTCCCGGTGTTGCCTATGCTGAACGCGTTGCAGTTAACAGCCCCGGGGGAATTCGAAAGACAAAAAAGGCCATCAGGAATGCCTTTCAGACACAGGTTGACGGCCTGGGCTATTCTATTGTCGAGGTTCTTTCACCCTGTCCCACAAACTGGAAAATGTCACCGGTAGATTCTTTTAAATGGGTCGATGATGTGATGATGAAAGAATTCCCCCTCGGAGTTCTGACGGATAAGAGAGGAGAGACAAAATAAATGCTTGTTAAGATACTGAATGCCGGTTCCGGGGGGCAGGGAGTTTTAACCCTGGGAAACATTCTCGGAAACGCTGCCATGCTGGCCAATTATCATGTTACCTATCTTCCGGAATATGGTGCCGCCGTCAGGGGTGGTACGGCGAACTGTACCCTTTCCATTTCTGATCAGGATATTGCTTCACCTATTGCATCGGCCCCTGATATTCTTCTTGCTATGAATCAGCCCTCTGTGGCAAAGTTTACCAGCCGCCTCCTCCCCGGGGGACAGTTGATTTATAACGCAAGCCTGGTGGATGATGTACCGGTGCGGGGTGACATAGACATCTATTCAGTTGCCGCCAATGACATTGCCGCGGAACTGGGGAACGCCAGGTCTGCCAACATGGTCGCCCTTGGCACTCTTGTGCATCACCTTGAGTTTATCGAGGCAAAGATTATTTTTGAAAGCATTGATATGCTGATGAGCTCAAAGCCTAAACTTGTCGAGGGCAGTAAAAAGGCCTTTCAGGCCGGCTACGATGCCTATGAAGCACAAGTGGCATCCTGAAAAATACTGTAATTATTAGATTGAGAGGTTTGCAATGCCAATAACTCAGGTTTCTGTCGCTGTTGAAAACGAACCGGGAAAACTCCTGGAGATTACCGAAATCCTTGAACTTGAGAATATCAATATCAAGGCCGTTATGGCCTCATCTGTTTTGAGTCCCGTACAGCTTCATCTCATTGTGGATGATCCTGAACGCTGTGTTAATACACTGAAGAGCAAGGGAATGAAGGTTGAAACAAAAGAGGTTATTGCCGTTGCCACACCTGATCATCCCGGTGGTTTTAATGCTGTTTTGCGGCCCCTCACCGAGGCAAAGATCAATATCGAGGCACTCTATCCCTTTATAGTTCTCAAGGGCAGTGAGGCAATCGTGATTCTCGAAGTCGATAATATCAAGAAGGCAAAAGAAGTTCTCAAGAAGAACTGGGTAAAAACCTACAGTACTGAAATTTATAAATCATAGAAATCAGTTGTTGCTGTCATCTGAGAGGTCGATGCTCCCGCGGAGTTCATCGGCCTTTTTGTTGAGGACGGTTGTGATGGTAAGGAGTACCTCGCCGTTTTCTGAAATGTTTTGCGCCATCGAGGTGAGGCGTTGAATTGTTTCTGCTGTTTCCTCCATTGCTCTTCGCTGTTCAGATGTCGATGTGGCAATTGTCTTAGAAAAGTTCTGTATGCTTTCTACCTGCCTGATGACATGATCGATTGATTTTTCCTGCCGGTTCAAGGCATTTGAAACGCTCTCTACCGCTGTATTGATGTCTGCAACAAGAGAATTGACCCTTTCAGTGGCGCTGCTGGCGTTCTGCATGATGGAAAGCCCCCGGGCAATATCGGCAAGTATCTTTGTAACCTGGGTAGATATTCCTTTTGAATTGTCCGATGTGAGCTGGGCCAGCTTTCCGATTTCATCGGCTACAACGGCAAATCCACGGCCGTGTTCACCCGCCCTTGCAGCCTCGATTGCCGCGTTGAGTGATAATAGATTAATCTGGTCGGTTATCTCTTCTATCATTGAGATAATGCTGGTAATGTTTTTCCCTCCCGCGTCGATGATGTTCATCATTTCAGAAAGTTCTTCGAGGTTTTCACCGGTATCTCCCGTGGAGGAGATGATTTTTTCAATAGTACCCAGAACAGACATGCTTGTTTGTGTTACCTCTTCCTGTACCTCCTGCAGGCGGTGGGACATCTCACCTGTCTTTTCTCCTTCCCTGACCTGCTCGATCATGGAATTGTCAATATTTTCATTTGCCGCGGCAAGCTCTTCGTATGTTGCCCCCATCTCTTCGCTCAGGGCCGCCTGGTCCTGTGCCATGAGGGTAAAAGAATTGGCAATGCCTGACTGTTCACTGCTTATACTGAGGAGTTCCCGGGCAATACTGTTGGCCCTGTCAACCATGTCGAGAAGAGAGGCACCACGTTTTTCTGACTCTTTGTGGAGGAGGCCGAGTTTTGAAGTCATCCTGTTAAGCTGGTCAGCAAGCCCCATTGAAAGGAGCAGTACCTGGGCGCAGGCGCCAAGAAGGACTCCGTAGCGGGTCATGAAATTATCAGGCAAAAGCCCAAAGGCCTTAAGGCCGTAAAGAAGAGAACCCGCCGCGAGGGCGCTCCAGGCGATGAGAAAATAACGGGCCTGCCGGTGGCCGGCACGGTAACTTTTAAAACCGGTAAAAATAATTAGGGGAGCATAGAATACGATGGCGGCGACGGCAAAGATGATACTGAAGAAATAGGGAATCACCAGGGCAAAGAGGCAGCAGATCACCTCGCCGTAGAGGAATACTTTAATAGAGAAATCCAAAACAGGGGAGAGCTCTTTTGTCCCGAGAAAAGACCTGACGAGAAAGGAACTCCAGATGATGACCATGCCAACCGAGAAGGGGGTAGCATGTTTGCCCCACCAGGGAAGGGAGGGCCATAGATATTGGAAGGCGACACCGTTTTCAGCGGCGATAAAAAGGAGAAATGAAACAATATAGATCACGAGATAGAGGTAATTTTTTTCTTTAATCGAAAGAAAGAGAAAAAGATTGTAAAGCACCATGATGGCAAGAAAACCGTAGAGAATGCCCAGGGCGAGCTGTTCGCTGCTCATGGATTCGGCAAGGGCGTCAGCGGTCATTATCTCAAGGGGCAGGGTCAGGCTGTCTTCGGTATAGACCTTCAGGTAAAAGGTAACTGTATCTTTTTTTGCGGGGGGAAGTTTAAAGATAAAATTTCTGTGCCGGATATCCCTTTTTTCGAAAGGTACCATCTGCCCTGTAATTTTTTCTGTGTAGCTGCCTTCCGGTGCGGGGAAGTAGAGGCTGACATGGTCAAGGAGACTGTACCGGATAAGAAGATAGCGTTCTTTTTGACAGTCATTTTCTCCCTGCAGGGAAAAACGGAACCACCATGCGGAGCGGCTGTAGCCGAAATTGGGTACATCCCCTTTGACGGGATGAAAGTTCGCCTGAACCTCTGGAGACCTTACTGACGTGATATCATGTTTTTTCTCCCTGTCCCGTAAAACTTCCAGCTTATCACCCGTGATCCTGACAGGAATGTCCCCGCAGGGAAGGTTGATTATTTTTTCCGCTGAAAGAATCTGCGGCAGAACCAGGAGAAGAGAGAGAGCTGTAAAAACCCTGGTGGAGAATTTTTTCATGAAAGTCTCCTTTTTTGGACGGTTGTCCAAAAATACGGCAGGTGTTTCCATCTGTCAAGTAATTAATCCATCTGCCTGCCTTCATTAACGGCGAAGGGCAAGCTGACTACACCGATATGCCGGGACTGCGGGGATTTTTATTACAAGGCGTAATACCTTGATGCTTGCATCGAGGATGTAAGCTATGCTGCCGGAGGCAGCATAGAGCCTGCGCAGCAGGCAGGCCTTTGTAACAAAATACCCCGTCGATGCCGAAGGCAGCGACCAATGCGTGAGCATTGGTCCCGGCTGGCCGGGACTGCGGGGATTTTATTTTTGGAGAAAATTCACAAAAGTCTTGCCTTTTCATGGAAGAACATGACCATTGAAAGTGTCTCCGCGCTACCAAAGCGGCGGCATAAACAGAACCTGTCGAGGCCATCATGAAACGATTATTTTTTCATCCAGTTCTTCTGCTTTCAACACTTCTGCTTCTTGCCGCGGGTCTGCTTTTTGCGGAAAGTAATAAAGAAAATCCCTGCAGCGGGGTCAGTGAAAAGACTGTTCGGGCCCATCTTCCTGTTGCTGAATTTACCATTGAATCGAAGCAGCCTCGTTTCGGCCTCTGCGAGGTGATACTTCGCGTTAAGGGCCGCCTGGTACCCCTTTACGGCAAAAAGAATTTTTTCATTGCCGGTGATCTCTACCTGGAAAAGACAAAAGTTACGGGCCATGCTCTGAGCCGTGTGCAGAAGAGAATATTTATTTCTCAGCGTTCCCGCATTGAAAAAAACGTGGTCATGACCTATGCGCCAAAGAAAAGTACAAAAAGGGTCCTCTATCTTTTTACCGATCCCCTCTGCCCCTACTGTCACGAAGCGGGAGAGGCAGCCATGAAACTTGCTGACAGGTATAACGTCACCCTGAAGGTGCTTCTCTATCCCGTGCACGGTGAAAAGGGCGTGAAAAAGTCTGTTGAGGCAGTATGCAGGAAGTTTACCTTTCAGCAGTATAATAATCTCAAGTGGAAATCCGCTGAAGCGGACGATTCGTTTCAATGCGCCCGGGGAAAGAGACTGGTCAAAGAGGCAGAAGTCATCTCTGAAAGTCTCGGTATCGACGGTGTGCCTGCATTTTATTTCGACAATGGTGTCTTTGTCTCCGGGGCGGACATGAAAGAGGTAGAGGCTGAACTGAAGAAACCCTCCGGGAAAAAGTAACGTTTCAGGGGTCAGTCCCCGAGGTGGTAACTTCCCCCTGAGAGGGGATCTCTTTTCTTTGCCGGTACCAGGGGGGCGTCAGATTTTTTAAGTTCACGGTTTTCTGTTTTTGTTTTGCGGCACGCCGTGGCGTTTTCTTCTTCTCCGCAGTCGGGAGATGCTTTTTTTAACGTCGGTTTCTTTTCCCCCGGGACCTGTTTGCTGCCTGTTGTGGAGCTTTTACTTCCCCCCTTATTAATCTTTTTCATGATTTTTTTATGCTGAATGTTTTTCTCCGCACCGTGGCGCACCGGTTGCGGAGGCTCTGAGCCGGATGGCGCAAGGAAAAAATATGCCCACACGAGAAGGGTAATGGTAAGTAAAAGGAGTATTTTTTTCATCAGATATTTGTTCCTGTCGGTTTTCGTTTTTTCAGTATTGCCTTTTTTTAAAATAAACCTTTCGATAAAATGTCAACACCTGAAGGGTAATTGTCAACATGAAAAACAGCATTAATTTTTTTATACAAATTTATGTATTACCTTACAAAAAAGGAGTTCAATTTTTAGCAATGATTTGACAAATTTTTTGGCAAATTTATAGTTTGATTTAACTTTCAGTTCAGCCATAAAGACATGTTGAACTTAAGGAATTACAGCGTCGCCCCGGCGGCGGGCCTTCCAGGGCGATAAAAAAAATAGAATTTTCTTTCAATAAAATCAGGAGGACACCATGGCTGTTAATCCAATAGTTGATTCACGGGACGTGCGTTTTATCCTCTTCGAAATGTTCGAAGTGGATAATCTGACGAAATACGAAAAATTTCAGGATTTTGATAAGGATACCTTCGACGAGGTTCTGAATCTTGCTGAAACAATTGCTGTTGAGCAGGTCTACCCCATCAATGCTGATGCGGATAAGAAACATGCTCAGTATAATCCCGACACCAAAGAAGTTATTATTCCGGAAGAATACTTCCCCGGACTCGATGCCTACTACGAGGCTGGTTTCATGGCCCTTTCCGTTGATCCCGAATTCGGCGGTATGGGCATGCCCGAGTCTATCTACTACGCTGCGACTGATTATTTTACCGCGGCCAGTGTTGCCTTTTCCATGTATCCCATGCTCAGCGTCGGGGCCTTTAACATGTATACCAAGTTTCTCCCCGATTCTCCCCAGAAGGATGCCATCGTTGAGAAGATGATCTCAGGTGAGTGGGGCGGTTCCATGTGTCTTACCGAGCCCGATGCCGGTTCAGATGTCGGCGCCCTGAAGTCAAAGGCAAACAAGAATGATGACGGTACCTATAACATCGTCGGCCAGAAGATTTTTATCTCTTCAGGTGACAACAACTACTACAAGAACAATGTTCACCCCGTTCTTGCCCGTATCGAGGGAGACCCTGCAGGCACAAAGGGTATTTCTATTTTTGCCGTTCCGAAATTTGAAATCAAAGAAGATGGATCCCTTGGCGAGCATAACGATGTTGTCTGTTCAGGTATCGAACACAAGATGGGTATTACCGCTTCTGCAACCTGTACACTGAATTTCGGAGACGACAAGAAATGTGACGGCGTTCTCATGGGTGAAGAGAGAAAGGGTATGAAGATAATGTTCCAGATGATGAACGAAGCCCGTCTCTACGTGGGAAGCCAGGGTATGTCAGTTTCTTCTGCCGCCTATATGCACGCCGCCACTTATGCCAAGAACCGTGTTCAGGGAAAGCATGTTTCACAGATGATGAATCCTGATGCGGGCGGTGTTCCCATTATCCAGCATCCCGATGTCAAGCGCATGCTTATCTCAATGAAGGCGCGTGTCGAGGCCATGAGGGCGTTGACCTATTACCTCGGCCTTCAGACTGACCTTGTTCATGTCGAAGAAGGCGAAGCCAAGAAAGAAGCCCAGGCGCTTCTTGATTTTCTCATTCCCATTAACAAGGCCGGTAACACCGACCAGGCATGGTATGTGACGGGTGATGCCATTCAGACCTATGGCGGCTACGGCTTCTGTACAGATTATCCTGTTGAGCAGTATGCCCGCGACGCAAAGATTCTTGCAATCTACGAAGGTACTAATGGAATTCAGTCTATGGACCTTACCATGAGAAAACTTCTCATGGACAAAGAGCAGTATAACTACAGTGTCTATAAAAAGCGTATTGCCAAAACCATCGAAGAGGCAAAGGCTGCCGGTGTTGCAGACAAGTACGGTGAGCACATGGCAAAGGCTGTTGCAAAAATGGATGAAACCGTTGAGTACCTCAAGAAGGCCATGGCAGAGGGCAGGTTTCTTACAATTTTTGCCAACGCCACCCCTCTTCAGCAGGCATTTGCCACTCTTACCTATGCCTGGATGCAGCTCTGGGGACTTGTTGTTGCCACACCCAAAGCCAAAGAGCTTATCGGTGACAGGAAGGGCGAAGAGCGTGAAGCTTTCCTCAACGATAATATCGAGGCCGCCTTCTACAATGGACGTGTTCTCTCCTCACAGTTCTATGTCGGTGCTGAGCTGCAGAAGTTCTACGGCCAGGTTGAGTATATCCTCGCCGGTGAAGCTGCTGTTGAGAAAACCGCTGAGTCTGTTTTCAACCAGACTCCCGAGGAGTAAGAGAAATATACCGCTTAACGCGGGAAGTTATAAAACTGTTTTTGAAGTAAAGGAGCCCCCTGGATACAGGGGGCTTTTTTTTATCCTGAAATTTTTTTTGAAGAGAAAATCAAGCGGCACAGTAATGCCCTGCGGGTTAAAAAAAAGGCGCTGAAAACAATAAGGCCGCGTTCCCTTGTGTCAGCGTGGCTTCATCCCGGAATTGACTGCCTGACATTTTCAGGGAGCCTGAATTGAATAAGCCTGTCCTTTACGAAGGATCCAAAGGCAATGGCAATAAAACATACGTTAAATGTGCCGGTTTTTTTAATCAGTCTCAGTGCATCGAAGTCACGCATTTTGTCATAGCTGAAGGTAAAGGGAATATTTATCTCGTCGTATCCGTTTTTATTTGTCATGATGATGATTGTTCTTCTCTCGCCGTTTTCTAAAAAGAATTTACATGTCTTCTCATCGATGGACTGGATAATGTCGTCATGATCGATGTAGCAGATGAGATAATCATCTCCTTCAAGAAAAAGAAAATTTTCACCTGCGCCGGAAATACTGTTGTAGAAGACAAGACTGGCCCCTTCGCGGCTCAGTTCGCTGCCGTCAGGGAGTACCGTGACTTCTTTTATAATGTCACCATCGCGGGCGGTAAATGATTCATTGTATCCCTTCAGAGGTTCCATCCCTCCTCCTTTTCGGTAAGAAAATTTATCAGTAAAGAGTAAAGAGACCGGTAATGCTGTCAAGCTGTCAATGGCGGTAAATAATTTTTTTTATATGTTTAGCGGGCATTACTCTTCTGCCAGGTAGCGGCCGTAAACCCCGTCAATGTCGGGGCCGTTGGCACCGGTGTCCTGGGGAAAGTAATTATCAGTGTCGTTATTTTTTACCGCACCGGCGGCGGTGAGTTTTATGAAACGGCACCCCTCTGTTTTTATTTTTTCTACTGTCTCGGGGGCTCCTGTATCAACAAGATCGTCAAGGTCGAAATGGTCGCCCCCCGCTGCAGCGGGATCAAAGGGGTCTACAGGATTGCTTTTTTCATTAAAAAGAACAGGCGTGACACCGGCAAACCCATGCCAGTATGAATGGTATTCACTGTAGACCGATTCATCAGGGGCGGTATAGTCATGGGGGAAGTCTATCCACTCCGTGCCGTCAATGGAGACGCTCACCACGAGCTGGTCCATGAAGCGCCGGTCATTGCCGCAGGTGTCATAATCAAAGGGGTTTTCGAAAACAACGAAGTCTGTTCCCGGGCCGTTTTCAAGGCGCCTGCCTGACCAGCGCAGAATTATAAAGGTGTTTTCGTCAGCGGGATCGTTGCTGAGTGAATAGAGATCAACGGCATTCTGGGAAGTGCACCCGGCGCCATGGACACCATCTACGGCATGGTCAGTGTCTCCAAAACCGGTACCGGCTGCACCCGGGGCCTCTATGACCGTATCGGCACAACGGGGATCCAGTCCCGCATCATCCTGGCATGAAATAAATTGCATGAGAAGTAAAAGAATTGCCCAGGGGGCGAAATATTTTTTCATAATGGTACCTCTTAAACAGGAAGGATTTTTAACGACGCTCCGACTTTCACGGTTGCCTGTCAGTGAGGGAATTGCACCCTTCTTCTGCCGCTTGTAACAGTAGATTTAGTTCAAGAAAATACGTCAACAGCAAAAAGTATTTAAAATAGACTTGACAAAGAGTGATGAAAAATTTTTCTTTAATGCATTATTAGGATGAAGTCGGGTGAGATCCCCGCGCTGTCCCGCAACTGTAATGCCGCGTTACGCGGATGAGCCAGGTCTTCCTTAATATCAACTGGGTATCCTCGAGGACTGGGAGCCGGTTTGCATTCCGCAGCCATGTGAATGTAACAGGACACGCCCCGGGCGTGTTTTCTTATTTTTACTCCTCTCTTTCGGGCCTCTCCAGTAAAATTTGGAGGTCGTGATGAAATTACGAAAAATTTTAGCAGTACTCTTACTTACTCTTGTTCCTGTTCTTTTTGTGTCAGGGTGTGATGATGATAGCAATGCAAAGTTGACCGGCTATTATACTACAACTGCCACAACAGATTACCCTGATGCTTTTGAGATCAGCAGCGATGCAACAGCATTTACCTACTACGGTGATCTGGAAAAAACCACAATTAATTTTGCCGGTACAATTACAGGAGACGTTGATCTTACTGCAGAAGAAGGGACTTTTGCTGTTGAGATAACTGATGGCGGTATTTGGAGCAAAACAGCAGGTAAGTTTGTTGCTGTTGCCTGGAAAGACTTTGATGGCACAAACTGCCAGATGGCCACTCCCTATAAAGTTGACGGTACCAATGAATGTGATACCGCGGCCGAGGCTCTCTCTGAGCAGACCGTAGATAACGGTTATTTCAATATGTTCGGCCCTTATACAAAACAGTAAATAATTATATTCATCATGTGAAGGCGAGGTTCGCCAACCTCGCCTTCACATGATGCCAACCTCGCCTTCACATGATGCAACCTTGCCTTTACATAAAACGATTCTCGGATTTGCATAATACAACCCCGCCTTTTCATTTCTCATTTCAGTTTTACCTTTCATGCAAATCAATTGACATTTTATTCATGCTGTGAAAACTTCCACTTAAAATCATCAATGGGAGAAGATATATGGCAAAGGAATATAAAAACGCGGCAGTGATATGCCTGGTGCTGACAGTCATTGCAATAGCCGGCATCGGCGCGGGAATCTACTGGAAAATGCCCCTTATTGTTATAGCAGTCATGCTGCCCGCGGTTATCTACGAAGTCTATCGTACCGAAGGACTTTATACAAAAGGCTTTTCCATCGCCATGCTGGGGCTGTTGATTCTTGAGGCCTTTCTTGTTTTCAAAAAAGAACCGGTAAAGATAAGTGAATACGTGAAAAATGCCGGTGACGTGGTAAAGAAATCTTACCTTGACATGATCGATCTCACCATTGCCGTACCGGCACTCATTGCGGTGCTGGCATTTTTTCTTATCCGCAGAACCGGCGGGCGCTATACCATCTGGCTTGCGGTGATCATCCTGGCGACATCTCTTGCCCTGATCTACACCATCAATCCTCAGCTTTTCGAGAAACTTCTCGATTCAGTCATCATGTGAAGGCGAGGTTGGCGAACCTCGCCTTCACATGATGCGAACCTCGCCTTCACATGATGCGAACCTCGCCTTCACATGATGCCAACCTCGCCTTCACATGATGTAACCTGGAATCTGCCGGAGACGTTACGGTCTCCGGCGGGAGGTCTTACTTCATTCGTACCTTTTTGATTTCACCTTCAGCAGCGCTTCCCGGAGGGGAGACGAGACAGTAGATACCCCTGGCATTAAGGAGCGGGTCGGTCACTGCCGGTATGCGGCCCGAGACCATTTCATTATCGATGTAGAGGGTGGCGAATTTTCCGTCTTTGCTTTCGAGACGGTAGGTGTGCCAGTCGGCAGTATGCAGGGGGATGCTTCTTCCGTTTATGTTCACTTTTTCTTCAGCGAGGTCAATTTTAAAAACTCGTCTTTTTTCATCAACACAGGCTGCCAGGGTAAAGGTACCCTTCAGGTGTCTTCCCTCTGTTTCAAGGGTAAAGGCCCGCGTCGTGGGGTACCTGTTGTAGAGGCCCGCCGTCTCCTTTGCAGATGAGGATACATGGACCAGGTTTCCCTTTTCCCGTTTTTTGAAACTGATGGCGTCATGGCGGGCGCCTTTGATCCGGTTCCACTCCTGTGGTGTATGAGAATCCTGCCATGCTGAAAAGTTATCATCAAAGTACCAGACGACTTCCCCGCTGCTCTCTTTAAAACGGCTCATGTCGAGACGGGTAAGAAACTTACCGAAGATCCATCCCTTTTTGCCTTCAAGGGTGGTGATGTGATACCAGTAGTCGCGGTGGTCGCCCACCTGTGTCGTGTCCATTGATTTTGCCAGCTGTATGGCAATGTCTCCTGCTGAAGCGCTCCCCACGCGGGCCGCCTTGAGGCCCGGGGAATTTCTCAGGTTGATGCCTTCGCCTTTGATGTCAAAGAGACGGTTCATCTCCGGGCTGGAGCTGTACTGTTTCCCGTATGAGACCAGGAGTCTCCTGAGGCCGGCACGGCTTTCTTCGGGTACAGTGGCCCCTTTTTCAAGGGCGGAAAAGATGAACCTGACGAGGTGTGCCGTGTAGCTGCTGCCGGGGAATTTCTGGTAGTAGATAACGGCGGCGGGGATGGTGTTTTCGGGATTGTATTTCATCTGGCGTTTCAGGTTTTCAAAGTCGAGGTCTTCGATGTAGCGGCTTCCCCGGTAGCGCACGGTAAATTTACTGTAGGCGCTTCCGCCGGAGATGATACGTGCCTGCCTGCGCGCTGGATGAAGTTTCAGGTCAGTGCCGAGGTCTTCATTGTATGATTTGAGTTTTTTTTCTATCCAGGCAACGGCTTTTTTATATTCGGGGGTTCCTTTTTTTTCGAGGGCCGCGTCTGTGAGCTCATCGTCATAGTCAGTTTCGAGTCTGTCGGCGAGACTGTTTTCAGCGCGTATCATGTAGTAATAGATGCGTTCACGGCTGGTGTAATCAGCACGGGGAAGTATTTCTTTCAGTATTGCCAGGGCGTCGTCGTAATCCCCTCCCTCATATTCTTCGATGGCATCATCGATCCCGGGATCGCTGAATAGATATATACCTGCAGGAATGCCTGCCAGTAGAAGTATCACGGTTGCTGTCAGTATCAGCCTCTTCATTTTTTTTCTCCCTGGTTCTTACTATCAGATTTTGCCGCTGAGCATCACTTCGATGAGATGGTGTGCTTTTTCAATAAAAAGGCCGACTTCTGCGGCACTTTTTTCTGAATAACCGGCTACATCATTTTTCCCGGTGATGCCGTTTATGCCCGCGGACCGGTAGAGGGCAAAGGGGACAGGGTCAGCCGTATGTGTTTTTATTCGCAGTGGCGTGGGGTGGTCGGGCATTACCAGGAGGGCCGCATCATCATAGCTTTGCATATGTTCCCATACGGGCCCGACGATGAGACGGTCAAAGTCTTCGATGGCCTTTAACTTGTGGTCAAGGTTGCCCTCGTGGCCGGATTCATCGGGTGATTCAACGTGCAGGTACACAAAGTCCACCTCTTTGAGGGCATTCATCAGGGCTTTTGCCTTGCCGGTGTAGTTGGTGTCGATGTAACCCGTTGCACCCTCCACGTGTATCGGTTCGAGACCCGCAACACGGCCGATACCATGTATCAGGTCTACTGCTGAAATGGTGCGTCCCGTAAGGCCGAAACGTTCATTATATGTTTCGGCCATGGGACGTGTGCCCCCTCCCCAGAGCCAGACCGATGTGGGACTGCCTTTAAACTTCCCCCGTGCCCCTGCAATTTTTTCAGAGGATGAGATTACCTCAAGAGAGAGGTCCATGATTTTCTGCAGTGTTTCAGCCCCTTCGCCTGTGGGCATGAAGGGGGTCACTTTTTTGTCAGAAATATCATGGGGGGGCGTTGCCTCTGTAACTTTCTCAAAGGGAAAATCGCGCCAGATGACTATGTTGCGGTAGGATACCCCGGCATGAAACTCGATGTTTTCAATGGTACAGGCACGGGAGAGTTCCTCTATAATTATTTTTGAAAAGGCAGAGTCAATATGACCCCCGCTGAAATCCGCCATGATGTCATTTTCGATGGTGACAATGTTGCATCGAAAGGCAACGTCATTTTTGCCGAGTTGTATGCCCATGTTAAGGGCCTCGAGGGGGGCGCGGCCGGTATAGTATTTTTCAGGATCATAACCGAAGACTGAAAGGTTCGCCGTATCAGAGCCGGGACTCATCCCTGCTGGTACGGTGCGGGTCATGCCGAGTATCCCCTTTCGGGCAATCATATCCATCCA
>CAZHNW010000012.1:49528-59384 GCA_964534225.1 uncultured Leptospirales bacterium
ATGTCATTTTTTATACCGAAGGCGGAGTCATGTGACACCGCCTTCGGTATAAAACCGTCATGGGGAGAAGAGTGGTTCCAATGAGAATTTACTCTTCGGTGGTATATTCCCTGATGAGGAAAAAATTTGCAATAATTATTTTTTCAGGAACGGTCCGTTATCCATTTGCTGCCATCCTGGTAGAATTCTTTTTTCCATATGGGGACGGTTTTTTTTACTGAATCGATGATGTGACGGCATGCCTTGAAGGCATCGTCGCGGTGAGGTGATGAGACGGAAATAAATATACTGGTCTCACCGATATTGACCCTTCCGTATCGGTGTACCACCACGCAGTCCGTGATGGGCCACTGTGAAAAGCTGTCGGCAACAATTTTGTCCATTTCAGAGCGGGCCATCTCCTCGTAGATTTCATAGTCAAGGTGCGATACATTTTTGTCCCGGGATTTGTTGCGTGCCTGCCCCGTAAAAGTGACGATGGCGCCGTCACTTTCCTGCCCCGCCGTGGAGATCAGGTCTGTTACGGGTATGGGGTCTTCCTGGAAAATGATCTGCTGCATTTTTTTAGCCTCCACTTACCGGCGGAAAGAGGGCAATGGTGTCACCATCTTTCAGGATTTTTTCTTTATTACAGTACTCAGAGTTAACGGCAATAAGCAAAGAATCCCGGTGCGAAGAAAGTTCTGGGTGCTTTTCCTCCAGAAGGTCTATCAGTGAGCCGGCACTTGTGCCCCCGGGAATTTCCAGGTTCAGACTGTCTGCGTTGATGATGTCCCTTATGGTGGCAAAACTGCGAAGGGTAATGTACATTTTATTTTTTGCCTTTATCACGCTTCAGCATAAAGAGGTAGTGCTTGATATAAGGCTGGTGACTCTCATGAAAATCGCTGAGTTCAACGTTTTTTGGTTCATTGAGTATGAGAGACAGCCTGGCCTTTGAGATGTCTTCCTCTCCCGTATCAATGATCGTTTTGAAACGCTTTATGATTTCGCGATCAACAGCATCATGGGCCATTTTATTCATTTCTGTACAAAGTTTCAGAAGATTCACTTTTTTTCGCGTCTTCCTTGATTTCCTGGTCGTTGTTGCTGTTTTCTTTACTGTCGTGGTTTTTTTTACCGTATTTTTGGTTTTTACTGATGCTTTTGCTTCTGTTTTTTTCTTTGTTGCTTTTTTTACTTTAGCTTTCGAATCCGTCATAGATACACACCTGTCGAGAAAATGATCACAGATAATAAAAGAGCGCCTTCTGATGTAAACACAATTTTTTTAAAAATTACCTGCACTGCGGCAGGAAATTTTTATTCAGTAAGATTATAACATGAACACGGGAGGCCTGCAATGATAAAGTTGTTATTTTTCACGGGTAAAATGTCGAATATTTTAGTGAAGAAAGACGTATTAATGACGATTCAGGAGTTGTATTATGAAATGTTCACGCTGTGGAAAACCTGTTACCAACATGAACCATTTTTTTGTTCCCTCTAAAGACAGGAATGGCGGAAAGCGTTACTGTATTGCCTGCGCGAGAGAAGAAAAGATAATTACCCTTGCATAAACCTCTTTACATCTGAGGTCTTTCCTCCACTATGTTTTTAGCAGGGGGAGAGTTATGCCTCAGACCACAGCAGGACGACAAGCAGTAATTCCGTTTATAATAATTCTATGTATTACCGGTATCTTCACAGGTGCCGGCTGCGGCGGGAAGAAGAAGGAAAAGGCAGCGTATGAAGTGCCCCGGCGTATTGTTTCACTCTCTCCTTCGATCACCAGGATGATTATCGATCTCCGGGCTGAAGACCTCCTGGTGGGGGTTACTTCTTTTCACCCGCCTCTTGCAAAACCCGTTCCGGTTATGGGAACGCTGGTCAATCCGGTCCCTGAGAAAATACTCCATGCGCGCCCTGACATTGTTTTTCTTTCAAAAGAAGATGGGGCCACGCAGAAAACGGGGGTGATCCGTTCAACGGGGCTTCGGGTTGTTGAATTCGACAGAAACAGGAATTTCAGTGATATTAAAAAAAATTATCTTCGCCTCGGGGAGCTTATCGGCAGAAAAAAACTCTCCCGGCAGAAGATGAAAGGCTACGAGGCAAAGCTGAAAAAGTTTTCTTCCGCGGCATGTCCCGTGGGGGTGATCTTTCTCGTTTCGGTACGCCCCGCCATTACCGTCTCCGCGAAGTCCTTTATCAGCGCCGCCATCAATGACGCGGGGGGAAAAAATCTTTTTGCACACCTTGCTCCCCCCTATCCGGTGTTGACCTTTGAGGCGGTCATACAGGCAGATCCTGACTGCATCGTTGTGATGAGCAGGGGGGGGAAGAAAAAAGTCTCCCACCGCATCAGGAACTTTCCCCTGAAAGTGAACCGAAGGGATAATATATTCGAGATTTCCCCTGAAAGTGTCGCCTGGTATACCCCCCAGGATTATTGCGATGCTGTGAAAAAACTACGCCGGATATTATCCCGGGCAGCCTCAAGCAAAGAAAATGTAAGGTAAGGCGGCCATGGAAGAAAAGGGCCGGAGAGCCTCAGTAAAAATACTGCTGATTCTGTTTTTTGCAGCATTGTGCATTGTCATTGTTTCAATAATGGCGGGTACGCGTTTCATTACACCCGGTGATCTTGTTGCCCTTCTGCAGGGGAAGGGAGATCCCCTGGCGGGAGCCATGCTTCGTGAACTGCGTCTTCCCCGTATCCTCATGGCTTTGATCACCGGTGCGTCCCTGGCTGCGGGGGGGACGGTTTTCCAGGCGATGCTGCGCAATCCCCTTGCTGACCCCTTTATCATTGGCGTATCAGGCGGTGCCGCTGTGGGGGCGACGGTGGTTATTATATTTTTCCAGGGCAGCGTGCCGGTCATGGCAGGGGCCTTTGCCGGTTCCCTGGGGGCGACTTTCATGGTTTTTGCTTTTTCACGAAGTCTCAATCCCGGGAGTGAATCACTTCTCCTTGCCGGTGTGGCCATCAGTTTTGTTCTTTCCTCGATTGTTTTTCTTCTTTATGCTTTTTCGGCATCCCATGATGTTCATCGTGCTGTTATGTGGATGATGGGTGACCTCTCCCGCGGTGATTACGGGATGATTGCAGCGGGGGGAATGCTGGTGATACTTCTGATGGTTCTTCTTCTTTTTTTTCATCGTCACCTTGATATTCTTTCCTTCGGTGAAAATTTTTCACAGGCAATGGGGGTCGGGCGCGGAAGCCAGACGGCCATATTCTGGCTCGCGGCGTTCATGGTGGCCATCCCAGTTTCCCTGGCAGGGGTCATTGGTTTTGTCGGTCTCATGGTACCCCACATGGCACGCAGGGTCGCCGGCCCGGAACATTCCAGGCTTCTTCCTCTTTCCGCGCTTATGGGTGCTTTCTTTCTTCTTGGTGCTGATACAGCAGGCCGAAGCGTGGCGGCCCCCTATGAAATTCCTGTGGGGATTATTACAGGCCTCGCGGGGGGATGCTTTTTCTTTATAATGCTTGTAAGGAGAAGGAGGTGAACCGGCGGTTATGAGTGAAAAACTGTTCGATATTCAAGATGCCTCAGGGGGGTATGGGGGGAAGATCATCATCAGCGGCCTTTCTCTTACCCTGGAAAGGGGAACATTTGCCGCCATAATCGGGCCTAACGGCGCGGGGAAGTCAACTCTTCTTAAAATGATGACAGGACAACTCCCCCTGGCGGGGGGGAAGATACTCTTTTCCGGAAAGCCCCTGGGCGAATATCCGCCGCGTGAACGTGCCCGCCGGATTTCTTTTGTTGAACAGTCCCTGGAGAATATCCTCTCATATTCAGTCAACAGTTTTGTTTCTCTCGGGCTTTTTCCCCATCGTGGATTTTTTCCTTTCGGCAGTTCTGATGAAAATAAAAAGGTAGCCGGTGCCCTTAAAGAGTGTGGAATCAGCCATTTGAGGGAAAGAAGGATTGACTGCCTTTCCGGAGGGGAACTGCAGATGGCCAGTATCGCCCGTTCCCTGGTGCAGAACAGGGATATTATTTTTCTTGATGAACCGGTTTCTCACCTGGATATTCGCCACAGTGTTGAGGTTATGGACCTTCTCTACGGCCTTAATAAGCAAGGGGCCACTATTATTTCTGTACTTCATGATATCAACATGGCCTCTGATTACTGCAGCCGTATCCTTGCCCTGAAGAAGGGGGCCCTCTTTTTTGACGGACACCCGGGGGAGGTCATTAACTATTCTGATATCGAAGAACTTTTTGAATGTGTCTGTATTGTCAGGGATAATCCCATAACAGGCTCACTTTTTACCTATCCCGTACCGGGATACATCAGGAACAAAAAAGGGGGAGACTCTTGAGTCTCCCCCCTTTTTTGTATCTCTTTTATAACCGATTTTACCAGTCGTCGCTCTGACGGTCAGTATACTTTTCTCGCACCATGGCGGAGATATCATCAAGATAGAAATACTGCCACTTGGGCAGGCGTGTCATGTTGCCGGGACGGTACTGTATCTGCAGGATTTTGATATAACGTTTCTGGTTCAGGTATTCGTCTTCCTGCTTGATTTTTTTTGAAAGCTTGATAATGAGTTTTCTCCAGCCAAGAAACTCGGTGTTCCCCAGGATTATGCGATGGTTCTGACCAATGGCATCCTGAATGAGTATGGAGAGTTCGCCGGAAAAACGTTTGCCGTAGACCCAGAGGGCTATTGATTTGCAGTACTTGTTTATAACCAGTTTCTTGGCGGGGATGATTTTAAAAACATCTCCCTTTTTGGCAAAAACCTTTACGCCGAGATATTTTTTGGATTTGCCTGTAGGTGCCGGATAAACATCCCGTATTGAAATATCACCTTTCTGGTAACGGGTGGTGCGGTATTTAATATTGTTTTTTTTGCTGTACTGGGTTGATTCGAAATCTTCCAGTATTGTTTCAAAGTAGACTTTATCGCCGATTTTTTCGATTTCTTTTTCTGCCGCTTTTTTGGCGTTATCCTGAGTAAAACCCGGGACAATGATACAGGAAATCAGTGCAATACTAACAGGTATTTTTTTAAGCATTCCATGCCTCCGCTGTGTATCCCGGACCTTTCGATACGGGAATAAAAAGGTGTGAGTCACTTTTCATTTGACACTGATATTCTAATAATTTAAGTATCGAATGTCAATAAAATTGTAGTTATGCAAATTAAAAATTGAATATAATATTTGCAATTTAATGATTTGTTGCGTATTATTTTTGCAGGATTTCATGGGAAAAGACATGATTGAAAGAAAAGACGAACGTTTTGGCCCCGGCCAGGGGCTTTCTCCTGAAGATTTTTCAATTGAATTCGAATTTCTTGACAATGTCAGGGGCCGTATTACGGATATCAGCCTGAATGGCGTCGGTTTTGAAATCGATGAAATTTCCGCCTCTGACATGGAAAATCTTGCGGGCAGTGAAGATTATTTTATAAAAATATTCGTTGAGAATGAATTATTTCTCGCGGGAGTCAGAAACAGGTGGCACGTTAAGGGGAAAGCAGGTTCGGCACCACTTTATCGGGGTGGTGTTCAGATAAAGATTATGTCCCCTGAAGATTTAAAGCGCCTCTCTGGCCTTATCAGGAGACTGCGTGACGGATAAAATTATTTTTCAGTTAGTTTTTTTGTTTGTTTTCATGGCGAGCCTTTCGCCCCTTGATGCGGCTGAGGCCCCCTCATACAGGTGGTTCTGGTTTCTTTACGAGCAGGAAAAAAGAACCGGGGTGGATACCTTTGCATTCAGGCCTTTTTATACTTCCTTTAAAAAAAAGCGGGTCGCCTTTGATGCCTCTCTCATGCCACTGGTCTTCTGGCGTTACCGAACAAACAAAAAGAGCCAGTGGTTCAGTCTTTTCGGCCTGGTCAATTCCCTTGATTACAGGCATGAAAACGGGATAAAGGATTATGATTTTGGTTTTTTCCCTCTCGTTTTTTTTGGCATGTCCCCTGATAAAAAGGACCGGTATTTCATGCTCTGGCCTTTCGGTGGCCGGATCAGGGGCAAGGTGGGGCAGGAAGTGATCACGCCGATACTTTTTCCCGGTCTTCTTCTTTTTATTTTCTTCCCCCCGTCGGGGATTTTTACCTGGCAGACAACAGGGTATCTTCTTGCCTCGCTTGTGCCGGTTTATGTCAGCTGGTCCCGGAAAAATTATAAGGCCTGGGGCATCCTCTGGCCCCTGATACGGCGGGGCACTGGACCCGGCAGGGACGATTTGCGTATTCTTCCTTTT
Source organism: uncultured Leptospirales bacterium (assembly GCA_964534225.1). Lineage (GTDB taxonomy): Bacteria > Spirochaetota > UBA4802 > UBA4802 > UBA5550 > CAZHNW01. Next base: position 55,749 of record CAZHNW010000012.1, read on the forward strand.
TACGCGCACAGTTACAAGGAGGGGTGGTACAGGAAGTATAACATTCTTCTTCTTTTCAACTACAGCGTTTCCTATTTCTCCAATGATACGCGAAAGATGTTTTTCTTTTTCCCGGTTTTCGGAAGAAAATGGAGCCGTTCAGGAAGGATCTCTTCCTACACCATACTCTGGCCCTTTTTCTCATGGGGGTATGATAAAAAGCTGGGGGTAAAGGAATATAATCTTCCCTGGCCCCTTGTGCAGATCGGTGACAGCCGCAAGCCCTTTGTCAAGAAACGTATTTTTTTCCCTTTTTACGGTTATTACCGGTACGGGAAAAATGAGACATTTTTCGTAACCCCCCTCTACTTCAGCCTTAAAAAAAAGGGTACCCGTTTTGACTCGGCCTATTATACGAACTTTCTCATTGTCTGGTGGTACAAGCGTGATTATCATTTCGGCAGCGAAAAGCATGGTAATTACTGGCGTTATTTTAAAATATGGCCCCTTTTCAGCATTGAATATAATGAAAAGGGAGACTATCATTTTAACATGCTTTCCCTTTTCCCTTTTCGGGATAAAGAGGGGTACGAGTTTATGTATGAGCCCCTCTGGACCCTCTTTGAGTACCGGCGTTACAAAAATGGAGAAAAGAGGCTGGGCCTGCTCTTTCGTACCTTTTACCAGCGCTGGGGAGAACACTTTTACCAGATGAAGATTCCCCTTGTTGTGTCCGTTAAGCGGCAGCATGGTATGCTTACAGATCTTTCTTTTCTTCTTTACATGTTCGGGTACAGTCATAATAAAGAAGGGAAGTATTTAAAGCTTTTCTGGATCCCCATACGTATCGGTGATCCAGAATCTTCCATCGCGTCTCTTCAGGATATGACTTTTTCGAACGATAATGATGATAGAGATTATTACCTTCTCTATCTGAATGGTGGTTACCTTCAGAAAAAGACCGTGACGCATTTCATGTTTGAATACCGGTTAATGTAGATTTCCGGAGACTCTTTTGATAAAAAAAGAAAAAAGCAACTGGATCATTTTTCAAATCGAACTTGCAGGTGCGTCTATCCTGGAGAATATGCGCTTTGCCGGTTTTGTCGTGATACTCCTGGGTAAGTCTCTTTTTTATATCAAGAACGCCTTCAGTAAACGTCATGAAATTATAAAACAGATGTACTATGCCGGTGTCCGGACCTTTCCGGTCCTTTCCATTGTTGCCCTCTTTACCGGTATGGTCCTGGGGCTGCAGATGGGTATTGAAATGAGGGAGTACAACCAGGAAATTCATATCGGCGGTGTTGTTATTGCCACCCTGACCAGGGAAATGGCTCCCTTTACGGCTGCCATTATTCTCATTGCCTCTGTCGGGTCCGCCATGGCGGCAGAGCTCGGCACCATGAAGGTTTCCGAGGAGATTGATGCCCTTGAAATAATGTCAATCAGTGTAGAGAAATACCTGGTAATGCCCCGTGTCATCTCTCTTGCTATTATGCTTCCCATTGCCACGGTCTATATCAATGTCATGGGAAGTATCGGCGGTGCCATTGTCGCGAAGTCTCACCTGAATATTTCTTTTGATCTTTACTATTATATTCTTCTGCAGCACCTCCATTTCAAGGCAGTTTATGTCGGTCTTTTAAAGGCATTTGTGTTTGGGCTCTGTATTTCCAGTGTCAGCTGTGCCCAGGGACTGAAGGCGGAGAATGGGGCCATCGGTGTGGGGCGGGCCACCCGCGATGCCGTGGTTGCTTCTTTTATTATGGTCCTTATCCTGGGATATTATATTACAGAAATATTTTTCAGGTATGGCCTATGATTGAACTGAAGAATGTGACCAAGTACTACAACAGTCACGTGGTACTGAAAGACCTCTCTATTGAAATACAGGAGGGGGAGATTTTCGTCATCATCGGCATGTCCGGGACAGGGAAAACGGTTACCCTGAGGCATATTTCAGGCCTTACGGATCCTGATTATGGAACAGTGCTCATTGAGGGTATCCGCATGAACAATGCTTCTTCGCGGGTAAAGGAACGGCTGCGAAGAAAAATGGGAGTCGTTTTCCAGTCGGGGGCACTTATCAACTGGCTCACGGTGGGGGAGAATGTTTCACTTCCCCTTAAAGAACAGACAGACATGACTGACGATGATATTTATGAGGCGGTCATGACAAAGTTGAAACTGTTGCGCATGGATGACGCTTACTATAAAATGCCCTCAGAGATCAGCGGCGGGATGAGAAAGCGCGCATGCCTGGCACGGGTCCTGGTGCGAAATCCTGAAATTATTCTCTATGATGAACCAACATCGGGACTCGATCCGGTCATGTCAACGGTAATCAATGACCTGATTAAGCGAACGAATGCTGAATTCGGGGTTACCTCCGTGGTAGTGACACATGACATGGAAAGTGCCTTTTATCTTGCTGACAGGATTGCCATGCTTTATAATGGAGAGATCGTACAGTGTGACAGCCCGGAAAATATTCGTAACAGTGAACATCCTGTGGTCAGGCAGTTTATTACCGGAGAAATAAGCGGTCCCATTGACGTTGAATAGCGCGGCAGGTGTGATGTGTGGTGCCGGGCATTATTTTTTGAAACCGTGTAGATGTCATTTATTCATACTCTATATAAAATAAAGCTCTTGTAAGTGCGGGAAAAATCGACACCTGCCCCGTGCAGGCGAGGGCATAAAAATTATGCTTGATCAGTGAGATAACAGATCTAATATAAAGTTCCGGAAGGCTAATATGGAAAGTAAACTGCGAATAGAACTGCTGGTAGGGCTGATATTTTTCTGTGCCATGGGTATTCTCGGCTATTACACCGTGATCATGTCACATGAAATTATCAAGCCGGAAAATACCTACATGGTTACCGTCCATTTTACTGACACCGGTGGGCTTACCGTCAAGGACAGGGTTTATGTTAACGGCGTTCACAGCGGCGCTGTATCAGATATAACCCTGCGCGAAGGTTTTGTTGAAACAGAACTGGAACTGTTTAATAAATTTATACTTTATGAAAATTACCGTCTCGTAGTTAAGAGTGATGCCGTACTGGGGGGTAAGCAAATTAATATTTTCCCCGGTAAACCCGCAGGGCCTGACGGAAATACCTTTGCTGTTGTAGATAAAAACAGTATTCTCAAAGGAAAACTCGAAGACCCTTTTACCAGTATAACCAGCCTCATCGAGGAAAACCGCGGCAATATCTATGCGACAATAAAAAATGTCCGGGAGTTTACGGAGAAACTGAACAAAGGGAAGGGGACCCTTGCGAGGCTTCTCAATGATGACAAGCTGGCGAAACAGACTGATACCCTTCTAAAAGAGGTGCGGGAGACCCTTGAGGACGCCCGTGAACAGGCACCGGTGACGAGTTTTATCCGCGCCGCCTTGACGGCATTCTGATCTCTTCATGCGGCGGAGGGCCGTGCCGGGTTGGCGATTTTTTGTTTCTCCTGAACAGCGTCGACACTACTCCTTCCTGTCGGGCGTCAACGCCACGGAGGCTTAACCCATTGTATCATAAATTTTCCGGTTTTGTGTAATCCAGGGTAAAATTTAACTGGTTGGTCTTCTTGATTTTAAAGAACTGGTCCTGTTCGGGCTCGAGAGTAGCCTGCCCCTCAGGACGAGGGAAA
>CAZHNW010000013.1:0-56422 GCA_964534225.1 uncultured Leptospirales bacterium
GCCCTGAATCGTTTTTTTGCTGATGACCACCTTTTCGATATTTTCCTGAGAGGGGATATCGTACATAAGATTCATCATAACTTTTTCCAGGACAGCCCTGAGACCGCGAGCACCCGCTTCTCTGCTTACAGCAATGTCAGCTATCTCTTCAAGGGACTCTTTTTTGAAATCGAGTTCAACATCTTCAAAAGAGAATATCTTATAATACTGTTTTACCAGGGCGTTCTTCGGTTCGGTCAATATTTTAATAAGGGCATCCTTGTCCAGATCATCAAGAACAGCAGGAACCGGAAGCCTGCCGACAAATTCCGGTATAAGCCCGTATTTAATCAGGTCATCAGGAGTAAGATAATGAAGCACATTCTGATGCTGTATTTCGCTCTTTGACTGGATATCGGCACCGAACCCCATTGTTTTATTGCCGATACGCTGTTGTACTATCTTTTCGAGGCCCACAAAAGCTCCACCAACGATAAACAGTATATTCCTTGTATCGATTGATATAAATTCCTGATGGGGATGTTTTCTTCCTCCCTGGGGGGGAACATTAGCAACTGTCCCTTCAATTATTTTCAGCAGGGCCTGCTGTACCCCCTCACCGGATACATCCCTGGTGATGGAAGGATTGTCACTCTTTCGAGAAATTTTATCAATTTCATCGATATAAATAATACCGATTTCTGCTTTTTTTATATCACCATCAGCGTTTTGAATCAGTCTCAGGAGAATATTCTCAACATCTTCACCTACATATCCTGCTTCAGTAAGGGACGTTGCATCCACGATAGCAAAAGGAACCTGTAATATTTTAGCAAGGGTCTGCGCCAGCAGTGTCTTCCCTGAACCGGTAGGCCCCGTGAGGAGTATATTGCTTTTTTCAAGCTCAACATCGCTCTTTTTAAGATTAGTATTGCTGAAAATCCTTTTATAGTGATTATAAACCGCCACAGAAAGAATTTTTTTTGCTTCTTCCTGATCGATAACATACTGATCAAGAATTTCCTTGATTTCGCGGGGTTTTGGAAGATTGCTGAAATTGCTCTCAAAGGTCTGGCTGCTTTCCTCTGCGACGATTTCGTTACAAAGCTCAATACATTCATCACAGATATACACATCGGGGCCGGCTACAAGTTTTTTTACAACTTCCTGACTTTTACCGCAAAATGAACAAAAAAGTTTAGGTTTCATTTCCTTTTTTTTAGATGCCATAGTAACTCCCGGTCTATTTTCGCTCAATAACTTTGTCTATCAATCCGTATTCTACCGCTTCATCCCCTGACATAAAATAATCACGGTCCATATCTTTTTCTATATCAGAAAGTTTTCTTCCCGTATGCGTGGCATATATTCCATTAAGGGTTTTCTTTACCTTGATTATTTCCCTGGCATGAATTTCGATGTCAGAAGCCTGGCCCTGAAATCCCCCCATAGGTTGATGAATCATGATCCTTGAATTGGGAAGCGCAGATCTTTTGTCTTTGGCCCCTGCCGCAAGGAGAAGTGATCCCATGGATGCAGCCTGACCGATACAGATTGTTGCAACATCAGGTTTAATATACTGCATTGTATCATAAATGGCAAGTCCTGAAGTGACTACACCCCCCGGAGAATTGATATAGAGAAAAATATCTTTATCGGGATCTTCAGCTTCAAGAAAAAGGAGCTGGGCAATGATCAAACTCGATAAATGATCATTAACCTGTTCTCCGAGAAAAATAATTCTATCTTTCAGAAGCCGTGAATAAATATCATAGGAGCGTTCGCCCCGGCTTGTCTGTTCGACAACAATTGGAACAAGACTCATGCTGTTACCTCTTTTCTTGGTGTCTTCTTATATTTTTCGGCAGATTGGCAATGAAAAAAGTACCCCTTTTTTCGTATAAATAATTGTAGTGGCCCAAAACAGGCAATTTGTTACACCCTATTGTTCTCTCATCAGCTCCTCAAGGCTCATGGGCTTCAACTTTTTAATTTTTGAGTTTTCATAGATAAAATCCATTGAATTTTCCAGGAGAAGCTCCTGTTCAATATTTTCACGGGAATTGTTCTGTGTGATCAATTCATTGATTTCATCTACTGAACGGCCACTGCTTTTACTGTATTTTTCAACAAATTCATTAAACTGTTCATCAGAAACAGCAAGTTCTTCATTACGAATGACCTCAGAAAGAACAAGCGTGGTTTTTACAGAATTTTCTGCCTCACCCCTTATCTGTGCCGTAAAATCTTCAACCGGTATGTCCATCATATCGGCAAATTCTTCGATGGAATATCCCTGGAGAGATTCAGCGGGCAGACCATACTGCTGGGCAAGCCTGTCCTTGGTTTTGCGAAAAATCGCCTGCATTTCTGCAAGAATCATCGATTCAGGCAGGTCAAAGGTACTGTCTTCAACAATGGTTTGTATGATTTTTGCCTTGGACTCTCCCCGGGTACGATTGGTAATATAATTTTCAATATATTCACGTATCTTGTTTTTCATATCCTCAACTGACTCATACTGGGCTTTTTGAGCCAGTTCATCGTCAAGGGGGGGAAGTGTCATGGTACTGAGTTCTTCTACTTTGACAAGATAGCGGACTTTTTCTCCCGCAAGGTCTTTAATATAGTAATCTTTCGGATATTTGACTTCGACTTCCTTCTCTTCCCCTGCTTTCATTCCCAGGATTTTACGATCAAGGGCTGATTCATCTTTAGTTTTGCCTACAACGATGCTGTAGTCTCTGAAACCGGCACCCTCTTCGGTCTCTTCCTCATCAAGACGCTTTACCTTGATTTTGGCAAGATTTCCATTCTCAACAACACCATCTTCAGCTTTCTTTTCTATATCAGCAAAACGCTCTCTTATTGAATCAACCTCATTGTCTATATCCTTGTCGGTGACAGTACAGACCTTTTCATCAGCTGAAACATCTTTATATTTCCCCAATTCAACCGTAGGGTAGACTTCAATGACAGCACTGAAGGAAAAAACTTCTCCGCGTTTGATTCCATCGAACTGGTATTGGGGCTCTGTAATGGGGGTTATTTGTTTTTCATTGATAGCATCAATGAGGGCGCTTTTCATCAGGCTCTCGGCTACTTCCTGATCAGCATATTCTGCATATTTACGCTCAATAACATCAACAGGAGCTTTCCCCTTTCTGAATCCATCAACTTTAGCCGTTTTTTTTATCTTTTCAAATGCAGCTTTATATTCTATCTCAACACGCTCAACAGGAACTTCTATTTGAAACTCAACACGGGAATTTTCCAGCTTCTTATCTTGAATGATCAATGTTTGCCACCTCTGTTCTTTAGTTAAGGAATAATTTCCGGCACTGAAACGGAAATATCTTCAAAATTTACACATGATAAAAAGAGCCGTAAGGCGTCAAACATTTTTTAAAATATACTGCTCCCAACTTTCGGGTATTAAAAAAGACTGCTCTGTGAGCAGTCTTTTTTTAAACTGAGCGGGAAACGGGATTCGAACCCGCGACGTCAACCTTGGCAAGGTTGCACTCTACCACTGAGTTATTCCCGCGTATTTTTCTTGCTGTGCGAGCGAAGGGAATCGAACCCCCACGCCTTTCGGCACCAGATCCTAAGTCTGGCGTGTCTGCCAGTTCCACCACGCTCGCCAAGCTTATTGCTTATGGGAAACCATAAACAATCAATGATATTTTTTGGCAAGCATTTTTTGATTATTTAAATCAAATTGATATTTCTAAAGATGGCACCCGCTGCCGCCGCATTTCTGGATCCTTTTCAGGCTTCTGTAGCGGGGTTGTCCTTTGCGAAAACCCTGTTTTGATTTTTTAATACCGGTTCCGCTGTGACAGTAGATACATGACTGTACCCTTTTACCATTACGTTTAACAAAGTGGACCTTTTTCCCGTTTTTTGTAGTCTTCATGATTTGCGGGCTCGCGAAAAGTCCTGAGGTGGCAAGAAGAGCAGCAAAAAGAAGTGCTGCATAGATTGTGCAGTATTTTTTCATGTCGGTTTATACCTCGATTTTTTTTCTACAATTACAGGGAGACTGCAACATAGTCAAGTCAATTTTTTCAACACTAAGTGGGAACTCTATCACTCGGGACAGACTGTTTCAGAGGGGAATGTTATACTGACAATATTGGACTTATCGCTCTGCCTGCCCCCGTCCCAGGCTGTGAGCCAGAAATGAAAAACAGTATCACTGCTGCTGGTAATGGTCAGCGGCTCGCTTATGGAAACCTCGTTATAGAGAGAATAAAGGTTGTAAAAATCAGATTCATCCAGTTCTGCGGGATCGATATCGGAAACATAGAGATAATAGGTCAGCGCATCACCGTCGGCATCGGTACCGCATGAGTCAACATCGTTGAGACAGACTGTATCTTCACCTTGAACCTCCGTTTTACAGCAAAAAGTGAAAGTAACGTCATACTCACACTGATTGTATTCTAAGATCACCGGCTCAGAAGGCTTTTCTCCTCCCTTTATTTTTGCCGTATCATTAAAATAATCTTCACCCACTGGATCATTAACACAGGAGAAAAAACAGCAGACACAGAGGATAAAGAGCAGTCCCTTTTTGAAATGACTTTTGAATCGTATCATATTATGTATAATACCTAAAAAGTTTGACAGGTGGCAAGAAAAAATTAGACTTGCTGTAAATCCGGGAAAAGAGTACAGAAATATCATGCCGCAGAGGCCGAAAAAACTTCCCCAAATCCTTTTTGAAGACAATCACCTGCTGGCAGTCAACAAACCCGCCGGGATTCTCTCCCAGGGAGACAGCTCAAAGCGCCCTTCCCTGCTCGACATACTGAAAGAATACCTGAAAAAGAAATACAACAAACCCGGTAATGTTTTTCTCGGCCTTGTCCACCGCCTTGACCTGCCCGTAACCGGGGCAATTGTCTTTGCCCGCACATCCAAGGCTGCCCGGCGCCTCCATCGGAGTTTTTTAGAGAGGGAAGTTTCAAAATATTACATTGCCCTTGTACCCCCTGCAGACAGGGAAGATGACAGGTGGATTACCGAAAAAGGCCATGCCCTGAGAAAAGGGAACCGCACTGAAATGAGGCAATCTCCTGCAAAAGATACACAGACAGCGGCCATACGCTATAAATATATTGCGGGCACTGATACCTGTTCTCTCCTCATTATACGCCTTCTTACGGGAAGAAAACACCAGATACGGGCGCAGCTCGCCCACATGAAAAGACCGGTGGCAGGAGACAGTCACTACGGTTCACATCTCCACTGCGATAACGGAATTGCCCTGCACTCCTTTCTGCTTCGTTTTAAACATCCTGTCAAAGATGAAAATATCACTATAATAGCTGATATTCCCCAGGCCTTTGAAAACCTTTTTCCCGGTGTAAAAAATCTGAAAAAAAAGATAATTGACAGTATAGAAGGTGATATTAAAGGGTAGCCTTTCTAACAGGGAAAAATGAGAGGGGCCCTCTAAGATGCCGATAATGAACTTTAGAGGCTACAAACAACTTTATTACAGAGTCGAAAAGCGAAAAATTTAAAATTTTGCAATGCAATATCCAGGAATTTTATTACTTTTATACCATGAAACAGTTAATTACATTGATATTCCTTTTTCTCATGACCCTGGTACAGGTTCCTCTCCAGGCAGGGGAAAAATTTGAACTTGCCCGGTATCATTCCGGAAGTATCCGTATACATTCTTTCTCCGAATCCGATAAGAAAGAAGCAATAATCCCGCACAGGAGCCCGTCACTTTATCCTGTTTTTTCACAGATCGGCACCAGTGTTTCACTCTTTACCACCAGCATTCTCTTCGCCACGGGTTACAGTGAAGAAAAGTTTGTCAGTGATTTTGGCACACAATTCAACCTCGACTCCTCTCATGGCCAGAGGGAAGGTATCTTCGCCGGGGAAATTCTTCTTCTCCTTGGTGCCCTGACAGCATCGCTTTTCAATTACAACCTCGGGTTCGACAATGATCTCCTCGCTATTATCCCCATTCTCCCGGTCCAGGTATCAGCGGGAAATATCAATACCCTCAGCGACGGCAACGATAAACTCTACAGTGTCCAGTACGGGTTCTATTTTTACTTCAGCCGCGATTTCTGATCAAAACTGACTTGACATTTATCCTGTCAGGACTGATAGGATATATACCCTTTACTATTTTAAACAGCAGAGAAAAACAATGAATCAGGCAGTGATGACCAGAGAAATAAAACTATATGATGCAGATTCCCTTGAATACCGGGGTTCCATTATTGCAGAGGGCCCTGCGTGGCACCTGCAGAACTGTGATAACGCTGAACTGGCAGCCCTTGCCGGTATGCCCCTGAAGGCCGTTCTGGTAAACCTTATCATTTATAACCTTGTCTATGATGAAATAGTAACCAGCCACGGTACGGATGAGAAAAACTAAAGGTTTTACAGAAAACCAGTTGAGAGAGGATCATTTTCATGCCCGATACTGACGACCTCGATTTTGATTCCCTCTTCGATGATGAAGAGAAACCCTCGGCGGAGAAAACAGCCCCCTCCCCCCTTGAGACAGATTTCCCTGACACGGGAGCAGACCTCTTTTCATTTGATGAACCGGAAACACCCCCTTCTGCCGGCACAAACAGCCTTCCCCCTGTCACAGAAATGCCCCCACAAACAGCTGAACAACCAGCGGCAGAGGCAGCGCGCAGAACATCAAAGGATTTTGCACCGGACATGGACGCCCTTCTTATTACAGCGCAGTCATCAATGATTATCGAAGGCATGAAATTCATGACCATCAATAAATTCAATACCCAGACACTTCCCACCTATACCGAAGCCATTAAAGGCATTGAGCTCTACATCACCATACTTGAACGCAATCCCAACAATTACCACAAGCTCTCGAGCATCATTTCCGAGGACATAGACTGCCGCGAAGTGGAAAGGCTTGCCTTTCAGCTCTACAAAAACAAGCACGGAGAAACCCCTGAAACCGATGTTCACAAATTAAAGGCCTATGAACTCTTCAGGGACCGCCTGAAAAACGCCTACTACAAGGCCCTCATCAACGCCACCATGGTGGGAATGAAAAAATACTATCTCCTCTCAGGGGGACTCGACGAGGACAAACTGGTGGGACTGATTCGCAGCCAGGACAATGCCCTGAAAACAGATATCTCCAAAATCAGCCAGCAGATCAATATCGCCATCAAACTGTTGAAACATGGCAACGCAGAGATCAACCGTGGCATGAAAGGCAAGGATATGAATATATTCATCATCAAGGCAAGCCAGATACTCAGCTTCTATCATAAAATGATGGGCAAACCCCAGAGCGCCGGCTACTACCAGCGCCTTCACGAAACCTATAAAAAATATTTCATTGTTCGTGACTGATACCGGGCTGTTTCTTTTCAGTCAATAAGGCCCTCTACGAGGCGATAGATAATATTATCAGCCATAAGAAGGCCCGATGCGCTGATCCTGATTTTCTCCCCTGCCGTGTTATCCTTTTCCCTGACGATGCTCCCCTCCCCGGTAAGTTCATCCAGAGCTGAAAGAATCTCAGCGGGGAGATCACATTCAAAGATTTTCGTGAAGGAAGTCAGACTCGCCCCCTCAAGAAGGCGCAGGCCTGTCATAAAAAATTCAACCATGGCCTGTCTCTCTGTACGGGGATCGTCCACGCGGGGGAAGTCACTATCGGCAAGCCAGGCGTCCAGGTCGGCCCTGTTATGCCACCGCTGCCCGTCAATGAATGAATGGGCGGAGGGGCCGAACCCCGCACAGGGAAGAAACTGCCAGTACTTCAGGTTGTGCCGCGACTCCCTGCCCGGGAGGCAGAAGTTCGATATTTCGTAGTGCCGGTATCCCGCCGCGGTGAGGCGCGCGGCATTGCCGGTAAAAAGCTCTCCCTGGAGAGTCTCCAGTTTCTGGTCCATGGCGGTTCGTTTCGCAAGGGGGGTCCCCTCCTCGATGGAGAGAGAGTAGACTGACAAATGAGCGGGCTCAAAGGCGAGAACAGTATCAAGAAGTAACAGGTGTGAATCCAGGCTGGTGCCGGGTATTCCCATCATGATGTCAAGGCAGTGGGTAACGTCCCTGATGGAGAAAAACTCATCGAGATCATCAATGGTACAGGGCCTGCCGGCTCTTCCGATAAAATGATGGGCATCCCTATCCAGTGTCTGGAGGCCCATGGTGATGCGGTTGAAACCGGCCCGCGTCAATTCTTCCCCCATTGACGCGGAAATGACACGGGGATTAGTCTCTATTGAAATTTCGGCACCCGCCTCGACAGGGGCGGAGACTCGGATCGTTTCGAGTATGAGTGAGAGATTTTCGGCAGGGAGAAGTACCGGCGTGCCGCCGCCGAAATAGATGGTGTCAATGGTGTAACTTCCTGCATCGAAAAATGCCTTTATTTCGTCACAGAGGCGGGAAGTATAGCGCTCCATGAGGCCGACCCTGTCGCGGCGCCCCTCTACGGGGAGTGAATAGAAGCCGCAGTAGTGACACTTCTGCAGGCAGAAGGGTACATGAACGTAGAGGCCGATCTTCATTCTTTTTTCGGGGGGGAAGTTTTCTTATAGATGACATGGGACAGTGGGCGCGGCTCCAGTTCTCCCGCCAGGGCAGCACCCAGGGCCCGGATCGATTCAGGGGTATTAGAAAAGCTCATCAAGACCGAAACATCATCTCCCGCCTTGAGTGCCGGGAAGGGATTGGCTGTGCAGACAATAAGGGGGCGAAATCCCTTTTTGCGGCAGAGGGAAGTAAAATACCGGATGCGTTTTTCAACAGGCCGGTAGAAGGCATAGACGGCCACGGTTGCTTTCCCGGGATTCTTTAACTTCCCCGCAGTCTCGAGCTTTTTCAGTGAAGGAAGGATACGGTCATTTTTGTCGGGAGCAATTACACCGCGCAGCATCTTCTCCTCAAGGATAAAAAGTCTTTTTGCTGCCGCCGGAGACTGTATGTCCTTAAGGCTGCCTTTATAGCAGATAGAGGCCCTGGTAATCTTTTTATTCAGTGTTTTTGCGTACTCGAGAAACTCGTAATCATCCCTGGTGAGAGAAAAAGAGTTATCTTTCTTTTTTTCTCCCGGTTCAGCCGGGGGAGCCATGATACCGTAGCGTATCTTCATTTCAATAATGCGCCTGACGGAGCTGTCGAGTCTTTCCCGTGTGAGGGTACCCTTTTTGTATGCCCTGGTCAGGGTGGCATGGATGTTTGCCACGTTCTTTCCGTATGAGCTGATGAGTATAATATCAGTGCCTGCCAGGACCGATTTTAAGGCCGCCTCTCCTATTTTCATGTTTTTGGCAATGGCATGCATCTCCAGGTCATCGGTAATGATAATGCCCTTGAATCCCATTTCCTTGCGCAGAAGGTCAGTAAGTATCCTTCGTGATACCGTGGCGGATTCCATGTTTCCCAGGATGGCGGGATAGGCGATATGGGCGGTCATGATACATTCCACGTTATTGTCTATGGCTGCCCTGAATGGGGCCAGTTCAATCTTCTTCAGGCGGTCCATATCGAACCTGATGACGGGAAGAATAAGATGAGAATCCTTGTCCGTGTCTCCATGACCGGGGAAGTGTTTACCCACGGCAATACACCGTGAATCCTGGAGGCCGCGGATATAGGCTGAGCCCAGGATAGAAACAGTCTCGACATCTGAGCCGAAGGATCGGGTATTAATGACGGGATTGTCAGGGTTATTGTTCACATCCAGTACCGGGGCAAGGTTCATGTTGATACCGATGCGCCGCAGTTCAATCCCGGTAGTGCGGGCCCACTGGTAAACGTACCGTTCTTTTCCCACGGCACCGGCAGCCATGTTGCCGGGAAACTGCGTGAGTCCCCTTTTGATGCGTTTTACCTTCCCCCCCTCCTGGTCAATGGAAACAAAAAGGGGAATGCCGCTTTTTTTAATCGAGCAGGCCTGGAAATCAGAGATAAATTTTTTCACACTTCCGGCTTCAGTGCCATTATAGCCGAAAAGTACAATGCCCCCGGGTAGATATTTCTTCATAAGGGTTTTCCCGGCAATACCCAGACGGCTCCCGGGAACAGCAAACATGAGGAGCTGCCCTATTTTCTGCTGTGGTGTCATTTTGGAAAGATACCTGTCTGCCTCTTCGAAAAGGTTTTTTCTTGCGCACTCTGTAAGAGTTAGTATAAAAAACAGGGGTATAATAATGGTTAAAAGAGGTAATCTTCCTTTAAAATTTAGACGATTCATGATGTTTCCTCTTAAAGCGGGCCTTACCGACCTAAAAAAATAATGCACTTTTAAATTGCCGGAAGATCATTTTCCCGGCGAATGCTTCAATTTAACTGCTCAACGAAGGTCAATAGATCGTCTCATGCAGTCAATTACAAGCTTTTTATAAAAATTAAAATTTAGTTATTGATTTTTTCGTATAATAAAATATTTTAGGGACTGTAAAAAGTGCTTAAATATACCATGTAAACAGATATTACACATTGCTTAATAATTACCAAGCATATATGACAACGAATGGACACGAAATAGGGTTTCTGGACAGTTACACGGCAGATACCTCAATAATACCCCGGGTAATCGATAAACTCATCAGTGACCTGAAAAAAGCCGGCTATCCTCAGGAAGATATTGATGAAATAGTCCTCTCAATGGATGAATCCGTTACAAATGCCGTTCAGGAAACAATTAATAAAAATAAATCCCGCACCCAGGGCCACAAAACACGCGATATCACAATCAGATATACTATAAACGCATCAGAGTTCGATGCCACCATTATCGATCATGGCAAGGGTCTTGATCTATTTAACGTTCTCCACTCAGTCCCCGACAGGGAATCAAAATTCTATCATGACCAGATCATCATTTACGCTACAGAATCCGAACGAAGCAAAATAAAAATACGTATAAATGGAGAAGAAGTCCCCCTCAAGGGCATTGGGGCGGGATTAAAAATAATCCTCCACTTTATGGACGCAGTTACCATAGATCTCATCGACAAGGAAAAGGTTCTCTCCAGCTCAGTCTCAGAACACACCGATGGCACCATATTGAACATGAAACGCAAAAAACGATATTCATAAAATCGACTCTTGGACAACAGGAAGTTTACCATACAATGACTGATAAACCCGGACACCCCCTACTTGCATATGTTAATAAGAATTTTCTTCTCTCCCGTGAAGCGCGCACACTGAGAATACTCAGTGAATATGTTTACCCTGAAACCCGATTTGAAGAAGAAGGTGTTCTGCATACCGTTGTTTTTTTTGGATCTGCCCGCCTGAAAGAAGACAATAAATACTATATAGCCGCCGAAGAACTTGCTTACAGGCTTACATCCCTCAGCAATGAACTGAAAAATGAAGTAGACGCCGGCTTCTATATTGCGACAGGCGGCGGCCCCGGCATAATGGAAGCTGCCAACAGGGGAGCCCGGCGCGGCGGAGCCAAGACAATTGGCCTCAATATAGAACTTCCCCATGAACAGGGGTGTAACGACTATATCACCGACGAGTTAAACTTCCAGTTCAACTACTTCTTTATGCGTAAACTCTGGTTCCTCTATCATGCCAAGGCAATTGTTGTGTTTCCTGGAGGATTTGGCACCCTCGATGAACTCTTTGAAACTCTTACCCTTGCCCAGACGGGAAAACTTGAAAAATTCAACCTCCCTGTTCTTCTGCATGATGAAAATTACTGGCGCGATCTTGTTAATTTTGATAAACTCATAGAGTACGGGCTCATTTCACCGGAAGATATGGATCTGATACATTTCTTTTATACACCAGAAGAAGCGGTTGAAATATTACGGCCACGGATGAAAGAATTGATTGAGCATCTGGAAAATTACCATGAAAACTAAAGTACGAAGGTATCTCCTCCCCGCCGGGGTCATACTTCTTTTTCTCATGGTCCTGTCCGGCATTCTTACCGCCGGCCACTTCGATGAAGAGGATTATACACGCTACAGTGACGAAAAGTTCCGGTTCAGTATACTTCTTCCCCGTTACTGGTCCCGACACAGTGCCGACCTGGGATATAAACAGGTAATCACACTGAGAAAGGGGAGACATACTTTAATAAAAATTAACGCCGTAAAAAGCGATCCACAGGAACAGAGAAAATATGAGACCCTTGCGGAATGGTATTTTACCGGCAGAGGGAGACGTGTCAATCGTATTATTAAAACAAAAGAGGTCCCCCTCTACAGGGGAGTCAAAGGGCGTCTTTATATACTCGAGTATACCCGCCATCGAAAAAGGATGCTTTCGCGCCTTCTCATCACCTGTTATAATGATAACATACTTACAGTTGAATGCGGCAGCAGCCTGAAAAGATTTTACCGGTACAGCGGTCTTTTCAATACTGTTATGGGCAGTCTTCTTTTTAAAGAAGTTTCTACAAAACATGTAGAAAAAAATAAAAAAACGAAAAATGATACTGATTCTGAAAAAAAAATGAATGAGAAAGAAAAAACAGAAGAAGACATGAAAAAGAATAAGAGCACCAAAGAGAAATAAAAACAGGACAATTTCATATATAAAACGAAATACCTGCTGCACCAGCAGAAAAAAAAATGAGGCGTCTGCCTCATTTTTTTATGCCCAGGGAGGGACTTGAACCCTCACGGACCTAATGTCCAAGGGATTTTAAGTCCCTTGTGTCTACCAGTTCCACCACCTGGGCGGGTACTGTCATGCAATGATGCGGGGCCCTTGCAGGCCCCCTGTCACTGTAAATCAGATGAGGCGCCGAGCGGATTCGAACCGCTGAATAAAGGTTTTGCAGACCTCTCCCTTAGCCACTTGGGTACGGCGCCCTGTTGTCGAGAGAATACCCATATATTTTGAAGAGTATAAATTGTCAACTGAAATATTTCTCATCGAATTCATTAACAAACCCGGCATTGTTACCTGTCACGGACTATAACATAACAGTGTACCAATACATTTTTTTATGTGCATTTTCCAATTATTTTCACTATCCAGCCTTATATCGATTGACATATTAAATCAACATATAATTATTGAACTTAACGCTAATGCGGCAATTTTGCATAAAAAATACTGCTTTGTGACTTTTCTTAAAACTCAAACGGAGAAAGGTGAATCAAGGGTTCCAGTGATACCGCATTAGCTGGCAACAAACTTTCTATCTATTCAGTAAGACTTTCATAGGAGGTTTTTATGACAAGAAGGATCGAGAAAGTAGCCGTTATCGGCTCAGGGATCATGGGCGGTGGAATCGCCGCACTGTGCGCCGGCGCTGGCGTTAAAACAGTGCTCCTTGACATCGTGCCCTTTGACCTTAAGGACGATGAAAAAAATGATCCCAAAGCCCGGAACAGAATTGTTGAGGCAGGACTGAAAAACGCTCAAAAAGCCAAGCCCCCTCTGTTCTTTGACAAGAAGTTCGATATGAACTTACTTGAAACAGGTAACCTTACAGATGATTTCGACAAGCTCGCAGATTGCGATCTTATCGTAGAAGTTGTCGTTGAGGACCTTAAAATCAAGCAGGATCTCTTTAGCCGTGTTGAAAAAGTGATGAAGCCCGGTGCTATCATTGCTTCAAACACTTCTGGTCTTCCCCTTTCAGCCATGGCTGAAGGAAGAAGCAAAGAATTCAAAGAGAATTTCCTTATCATGCACTTCTTTAACCCCGTTCGTTACATGAAGCTCCTTGAGCTCGTTGCCGGACCGGACACCAAGAAAGAAGTCTGTGACTTTATCTCTGAGTGGGGAGAAAAAGTCCTTGGAAAAGGAATCGTATGGGCGAAGGATACACCGAACTTTATCGGTAACCGAATCGGTGTCGGCCTCATCGTTGAAGCATTCGAGCTTCTTCAGAAAGAAAACATTACCATTCCCCAGTTCGATGCAACCTTCGGCCCTGCCTTTGGTATGCCGAATACTGCTATCTTTGCACTGGGCGACCTGGTAGGTCTTGACACTCTCGGGCACCTGATGGAAAACTCTTACGAGCTCCTGAAGGATGACGAGCGTATTGAGCTCTACAAAACTCCTGATTTCTTCAAGAAAATGCTTGATAATGGACAACTTGGAAACAAGACCAAAGATGCAGGCGGATTCTACAAGAAAGAAGTTGACCCAAAGACATGGAAAAAAATCAGCAAGGTTCTCGACATTAAAACCGGTGAATACGTTGAGTATGACCGTAAAGAGAAGCCTGAAGTCGTCAACAAAATCAAGGGCCTCGAAACCCTTGCAGAAAAGCAGAATGCAATTCTTTATGACGACAGTGATGTGGCAAAAATTGCATGGAAACTTGCAGCCCGTGCTGTCATTTATGCAGCCAACCGTGTACCTGAAATCTCTGACACCATCGTTGGTATCGACGATGCCATGAGATGGGGATACGCCCTTGAAGCCGGCCCCTTTGAGTGCTGGGACAACATTGGCGTTCGTAAATCTGTAGAAAAAATGGAAGCCGAAGGCCTCCCCGTACCCGCAAACGTTAAGGAAATGCTCGACGGCGGAAACGAGTCTTTCTACAAAGTAGAAAACGGAAAGAAAAAATTCTACGACTTCGCAAGTAAAAGCTACAAAGACGTAGTTCGCAGTGAGAACATGATATTCCTTGCAGACCTTAAAGCTGATAACAAGGAAGTTATGTCAAATGAAGCTGCATCACTCATCGACCTTGGCGACGGCGTCTACTGTGTGGAATTCCACACCAAGATGAATGCCGTTAACCAGAAGATGATCGAATTCAACGTGAAAGCCGGCGAATGGGTAGGCGAAAATGGTATCGGTCTCGTCATCGGTAACCAGGCTCCCGGAATGCCCGGTGCTTTCTGTGCCGGTGGCGACCTCGGTCATATGGGAAGTCTTGCCGCTAAAGGCGATTTCAAAGGCATCGATCAGTTCATCAGAGATGCACAGGCAGCAGTAATGGGATCAAAATACGCTCCCTACCCTGTTGTTGCAGCACCTTACGGCATGACCCTCGGTGGCGGCGCAGAAATGTGTCTTACCGCTGATAAGATCGTTGCTCACACTGACCTTTTTATGGGTCTCGTTGAAATCGGAGCCGGTCTTCTCCCCGCTGGTGGTGGATGTACCAACCTGTGGAGAAAAATTGTCGAAACCATTCCTGCAACTGTTAAGATTGCTGACTGGGGCGCATACTTCGTACCCACCCTTCTTACTATTGCTCAGGCAAAAGTTTCCATGTCAGCCATGGAAGCCCGCAATAATGGTTTTCTCAATGATAAAGACCGCATCATCCTCAACAAAGACTACCTCATTGGCGAAGCCAAAAAAGAAGTCCTCAAAATGGTTGATGAAGGCTATACTCCTCCGGCAAAAACCAGGATACCTGTTATGGGTCAGGCCGGACAGGGCATGATCTGGGCCGAGATGATGAATATGTCTCAAGGCGGATATGTACCTCCTCATATGGAAATGATCTCTAAAAAGATCGCGTACGTTGTATCCGGTGGTGAATCAAAAACTGGAACAGTTGAAGAACAGTACATGCTGGATCTCGAGAGAGAAGCCTTCGTGGAACTGTGGAAAACTGAAAACTCCCAGAAAATGGCTGCCCACATCCTGAAAACCGGCAAGCCGTTGATGATGTAATTTCACCAGAACCATTAATTCAGGAGGAAATTTATATGAGAGACGCATATATCGTAAGTGCAGTAAGAACTCCCGGCTGCCGCAGAAACAAGGGTGCTCTAGCCTCTACCAGGCCGGAATTCCTTCTTGTTCAGGCACTCGATGGAGCAATTGAAAGAGCAGGCATCGACAAAGCTCTTGTCGATGACCTCATGGTGGGTTGCGCCTTCCCTGAAGCTGAGCAGGGCCTCAATATTGGCCGTGTTGCCCTTCAGATGGCAAAATTCCCCGATGCTGTTTCAGGTGCAACAGTAAACAGATTCTGTGCCTCTGGCCTCGAGTCTATCGCTCTTTCCTCACAAAGAGTTATGACTGGATGGTCAGAATGTACCATGGCCGGTGGACTCGAGTCCATGAGTATCGTCCCCATGGGCGGTAACATGCCTCGCCCTCACCCGGACTGGGCAAAAGAAAAACCCGACGTTTACATCTCAATGGGTATCACCGCTGAAAATGTAGCACGTCGTTATGACATATCCCGTGAACAGCAGGACGAATTCGGAATGCATTCACACCTCAAGGCCGCCAGGGCAACAGAAAACGGATGGTTCACAGAAATCGTCCCTACTAAAGCTCACAAGTATGTAGAGCAGCCTGACGGTTCCATCAAGCGTGAAGAATTCATCCAGAAAGTTGATGACGGCATTCGCCCCACAACTACCCTGGAAGGAATGGCTAAACTGAGAGGCGCTTTCGCAGCTGCCAACCCCAACATTCCCCACAGTGGTTCTGTAACTGCTGCTAACTCTTCACAAACTACAGATGGCGCTGCCGCTTCAATCATTATGAGCGAAGATGCAGTAAAAAAATCTGGCGTTAAGCCTATAGCAAAGCTCGTTGCCTATACCACCGCCGGCTGTAAAGCTGACGAAATGGGTGTCGGTCCTGCTTATGCTATTCCCAAGCTTCTGAAACTTATTGGCTGGGATCTTAAAGACCTTCAGAGTAAAGATCTCATCATTGAACTCAATGAAGCCTTCGCTTCACAGTCAATCTACTGTGCCCGCGAACTCGGCATTGCCGACAAGAAATTCTGGGCAGCAGACAGCGACGAATGCCGCATCAACATCAGCGGTGGTGCCATTGCTCTTGGACACCCCCTCGGATGTACCGGCTCAAAACTCGCCGCAACCCTGCTGGCTAACATGAAAAGAAAAGGCGTTAAATACGGCATCGAGTCAATGTGTATCGGTGGCGGAATGGGCGCTGCTGCTCTTTTCGAACTGGTTGAATAATACGCTATTCACCATATACCTGAAAAAGGCTGCCTGCGGGCAGCCTTTTTCTTTTAGTGCGCCCTGCACGGTCTTACCTGAAAACCTTTCAGTCTCCCCTACTTATTCTCAAGAGAGCACATGCCGCTGCCGAATTTAATAATACCATAACATCTAAGGGGAGGCCTGTAATGATAACAACAACGATGGATATAAGTAAATGGAAAGCTGATCAAATCAGATATTTCAAAGGATACTTAACAACATTTGAAAGAAATTCCCGTGAATACAGGCTCATTCGTGAAGGCATCGAAAAGCTCGAAAGGGCGCGATAAATCAAAAATGTGGCAGGGTTAACTCCTTTCTTTTTTTAAATGACCCTGCCGTAAACCTTCACATCAATGAAAAACGAAAAATCTTTCACAGAAAAAACCCTTGAAAAAATCCAGTCACAGGGACACGGGAAAAACAGTAACAGTAAAGGTAAAAAAACCGGCAGACTTATCATGGTCATTGACGGTATCATTATTGTTTTAATATTACTTTTTTTCTTTGGCCGCGATGAAGAAAGAATCTACGAGTCCGCGACGGTAAATTATGCAGGTATTGAATACCGCCTTTCTCTTTCCGGGGAAAAAGGAGACCCGGAGCTCATTTTCAACCTCAGTATTATAAATAGAAACAAAACCTCCCGCCGTCTTGTTTTTAAAAATAAAAAATGGCAGATTTCCATTACAAGCGACGGCAAACTGCTTCATCGTGTTTCTTCGGGGGGAAGTCAAAGCCGACTTATTCTGGAGCCAGAAGAAATACATACAGAGACTGCAACAGTTAACCGAAAAAAACTCTCATTCAAATCAGGGGGAAGTAAAAAGCCCGGCGGGTTCATGTCACTGCTGGGTCGAAAAGAAGATAAAATCTACCTAAATGCGCTTGCAGAAATATATCTGGATAATATACTGACTTTGAAGCTGAAATTTTCACTGTGAGGCATGAATGAAGCAGAGACCTTCCTGGGATGATTACTTTATGATGATTGCCGATGATGTGGCAACCCGTTCCACATGTATCAGAAGAAACGTAGGGGCCGTACTGGTAAAAGAAAAACGCATTCTCGCAACAGGCTATAACGGTCCTCCTACCGGCATTACTCACTGTACACCGGAAACCTGCCTGCGCAGCCTCTATAATGTCCCTTCTGGAGAAAGGCACGAACTCTGCAGAGGGCTGCATGCAGAACAGAATGCGATTATTCAGGCTGCCTATCATGGGGTTCCCATCTCTGGGGGCATAATCTATGTTACCCATCAACCCTGTTCTATATGCACAAAAATGCTGATCAATGCCGGAATAAAATCTTTTATATTCAAAAACCCCTACGATGATAAACTTGCCGCTGATATGGCAGAAGAAGCCGGTATCGAACTCATTATTTATAAAAAAAATTCCGAGAATAAATGATTAACCGGCATTTTTGTACTATTTTTAAAAACAGTAATGGCAGAAAAACAGTCTAATAAATTGATCTCCGAAATCCCCGGGAATAAAATGGAGAAAGAAAATGAAGCACAAAGTTATCCTGTGGCTTTTAATACTCCTGATGCCGGGCACACTCTATGCCCGCCAAGAAACAGATATTTACAAAAAAGCTGTTAAATATTTTTATCAAAGAAAATTTGAAATGGCGGAAATACTCCTGCAGGAGTCTATCAAAAAAAATCCCGAAAACTACAAGGCATATTGCTACCTTGGGGATATCTTTCTTCAGAAAAAAAAATATAATGGAGCCCTGAATCTCTACAAAAAAGCAGTAGACCTGAAACCGAATGTTGCTGAAAATTTTTTCCGCCTCGGACAGGTTTATTATTATAAAAAATTCGGTGACCTGGCAATAAAAAACTTCCAAAAGGCCCTTCAGCTCGACAGCACCCTTACATTTGTCTATTATCATATTGGCCTGTCGCAGCTCATGTTAAAAAGAAACAAAAAGCTGACTATAGAAAACTGGGAAACCTTTCTTCGTCTCGCCCCTGAAGACCCCCAGTATGAAAGCATACGCAGAGTCATTGAACTGCTAAAAGACCCTCGCTTTAAAATACCTCCTGCAGGAAGTGAAATTTCCATAGAAGAAGCATTACTCCTCGGGGGAAGCACCCTGACAAACAGTGAACGCAGGGCAAAAGAAAAAAAAGCAGGCAATGAATCAAAAAGAACCAAAAAGAAACTCGAGGGACTTTATCTTGATGATGACCTGTAAAAGGAGGACGTATGTTTAACAATATTGATTCAAGAAAATTTGCCGCTGGAGGGCTGCTTCTCCTGCTTCTCTTAACAGGAGGATACTTTCTTCTGAGAGACAAGACCCCTGATGTTCAGGACATGCGCCTCAAGCAGGTTGAGCTCTACCTGCAGCTTCTTGAGACAGATCCGAACAATGGTGAAACACTGACAAAAATCGGCATGATCTACAAGAACATGGGAGAAATCGACAAGGCGATTGAGTATTTCAAAAAAGCCCTCAACGTTAACCCGCGTGACTACTATGCTCTTAATGAGCTCGGACACGCCTATGCCCTTAAGGGAGACTATGACCGTGCTATTGCAACATTTCAGAAGGCCAAGGGGCTCAAACCGAGGTATCCTAAAGCCTATAATAAGCTGGGGAATGTTTATGACAGGCAACTAAAACATCTCAAGGCTCTCAAGGAATATAAAGATGCTAAAGATGCAGACCCGAAAGACCAGGAAAGCTATAAAAACATCGCCGAATATCATATTCGCAAAGGAGACAGAAGGCGCGCAGAAAAAATTCTCAGGGAAGGCATTAAAAAAGACAAAACGAACCCTGAAGGTTATTACAACCTGGGAAATATCCAGTATCGACAGAAAAAATACCGTTCAGCCCTGAAAAATTACAAAAAGGCAATTGCCCTTGACCCATCGCGTGCGCGTTATCACAGGGGAGCTGGAGAGGCGTATCTGCGCACAGGTGATACCGAAAAAGCCATCTCCTCTTTCAAAAAAGCCCTGAGAGCAAAAAAATCAGATGCACGGGCTGCCGAAAGGCTTGGAGACATCTATGCTAAAAATGGCGACTTTAAAAAAGCAGCCTATTATTATCGCAAAGCACTCCAGTATAATAATAGCGACAGGAACCTCAGAAAAAAATACGCCGCCGCCTACAATCGAATACCCGCCACAAAAGAAGTTGCCCGTGGAGACAGTGCCCGTGAGAATGAAGACAGCAGAAAAACTGCCGATGCGAATAAAAAAGGCGGAGATATGTCCCCCCTGGATTCAGGTATCGACAACACAAAAATACCTGATACTCCCAAAAGGGAAGTAAACAAAGACGCTACGCGCTGGCGTGAACTGGGAATAAAAAAAGTCAAGGAACGCGATTTCGACAATGCACTCAAAGCCTTTAGAAAAGCTACAGATATTGATAAAAATGATGATTACAGTTACCTGATGCAGGGCAGAATCTACCAAAAAAACAGAATGTATTCAGAGGCCAAAAAGGCCTATAAAAATTCCACACTGGCAAATCCTAAAAACGCAGAGTCTCATTATCGTCTTGGCCTGATTTACTACATGGAAAAAAAATATAATGCCGCGGCAAAATCTTTCAGCAGAGCCATACGGAACAAGCCTGATTTCCCGAAAGCGTACTACTCCCGTGGTCTTTCCTATGTACAGATGAAGAACAGGCCTGGAGCAATCCGTGACTTTAAAAAGGCACTCCGCCAGGATGCCAAAATGTACCGTGCCTACTTCAACCTTGGCAATGTTTACCTTCAGTCAAAAAACTACCGTGAGGCTCTCAATTATTTCACAAAAGACCTTCAACTGAGGCCGCAGAACCCTGACACGAATTTCAAGGTCGCCGAAGCCTATCATGAAATGAAGTCATACTCCAATGCAATGCAGTTTTACCAGAAAGCCGTCAATTATGATCCCGATTACTTTCAGGCATACTTCAACATGGGGCTCATACACCAGGTAAAGAGAAAATATACAGAAGCTGTTGCCTCTTTCAAAAAAGCCCTGGACATCAAGGCCAGCGATGCCGCCTCCTATTACCAGCTGGGGAAAGCATATGAAGGCCTGAAAAACGATGACAGCGCCATTGCAAACTACAACAAGGCTATAAGCATTAATCCGTCATATACAAAGGCATATATCAATCTTGGCGAGCTCTACTCTCGCAACAAGCTCTTTGAGAAGGCAATTGAACAATACCGGAATGCCTCAACAAACAGCCCCCGTTCATTCATTGCCCATTACAATCTCGCAAACGCCTACCGACAGTCAAAGATGTATGACGAAGCCATTGAAGAATACAAAACATGTCTTACCATAAAGCCCATTGATTCAAAATCCCACTTTTTCCTTGGAGTAAGCTACAGGGAAAAGGGTAACTTTCAAAAGGCTGTTAACTCTTTCGAAAAGGCTTTACAATTAAATAAAAACCTGTATGATGCACATGAAGAACTTGGTATGATTTTTTACAGGAAACTCAAGAACAGTCAGAAGGCGGTTACACACTTTGAAAAACTCCTGTCAATGCGGCCCGGTCATCCCAAGGCAGATAAAATACAAAGCATAATAAATCTTTTAAAAAAAGAACAGTGAAAAAATATTACCTCACATACGTAATAGTCCTGTTTTTTCTCACATCCTGTACAACAGCGCTTGTTGACAGGGAGAAAAAACAGGACTATTTTTCAGAAGGTTTTCTCAACAGGCACTGTTTTCAGGTCCTGGTAAAAGGGAAATCCCTGAAAAAAAACAGCGGCCTTATAGAATCTCGGGAAAACGCCTACTACGAGGCGAAATCCACTATAAGATTACAGGCGAAAAGAGCCTTAAAAATTTATATTAAAAACCATACATGTACCCCTTCAAAAACCGGCAAAACGAAAAGCACAATGCCCCCGGACGCTCTTCTTAATGAGATAATTGGTTCAGGAAGTATCGTACAGGAATACTACAGGAGAGACAAATCTGTTGTACTGGTATACAGAATAATAGAAAAAAAACTTAAAACAAAAATTGATACGATGGTCTGCAAACAGTAAAAGACACCGAGACATCGGATAATCACTTTTAACAAAACAGACATTTAATACAGGGAATCCGGTACATTCCGGGACTCCATTACCGGAGAGGTAATATGTTTTGTGATAAAAACAGACAGGTTACAGGAGAAAAAACATGGGAAAAAATATTCTACTGACACTTTCGGCTTTATCCATTGTATGTTTGTTTTCAACTTCATGCTCAAAAAAAATCATAACCCCGTTAAATGAAAAAAAATCTCCTCCCTCAGAGAACATTGATAAAACCACGAAAAAAAACATTAAAAAGAAAGATGATCTCGAAAAAAAATATTTATCAGAAGGCTTTATTGAAAAGGACACCTTTCGAGTCATCATACTTGTACCAAAAGACAGCTCATGCAAAGACCAGGCGACAATAAAATACAGGGCTGAAAAACGTGCTGAGGCATCTCTTCAAAAATTTCTCGTTTCTAAAGGAAGAGTTATTGACCAGAATACACGGGCGGAGATATTAAATCTCATAAACAACCACGGGAAGCTCATCCCCAGGAACATCCCCTGCAGGGGTAGCAATGTTTTCTATTTCGATGTCCAAAAAAAACACCTGAAAAGACATCTAAAAAAGATAACACAGCCGGGACGATGATCTATTAATGATACATGTAAAGGGCAAGCTGCTGAAGTAGAAAAAGATCGATAGATTCACGGCCCTTTTCATATATGCTGCTGAACATAATACCGACACCATACCCCTTTTGGAGAGGATCACATCTGACAACCATGGCAAGGGCTTCCACCTGGAGGGGATCATTCATATCGCTGAGGAGATCAATCTTCACCTTTATTATTGATGAGGGCTCAAGAGGCTCATCGAATGTAAAATAAAGCCCTCCCCTGCTGATATCGATGGCATGACCGACAATATGTTGCCCATCTTCATCTTCACTTGAAGAATCAATCAGTTTCTCCACGATACTTACCGGCAGTTCGACCTGGAGACGGTAAAACTTTCTTTTATTTTCCTCTTCTTTGGCGACATGTTTCCTCAACCACTGGTCAAAATGCAATGTAAACCATTTTTTAAGAGATGTATCCAGTGAATCGCCTGGATTGCCTTCCTTTTGATGAAAACTGTCTATTTCACTTTTTAATTCTTCCGAAAGCTTTTCATACTTAATATATTTATGTTCCATATCAATTCCTTTTGATTTTTATAGAATGCTCTTGCCCTTTTTCTCTGACTGCATGCTGTAAAAAACCTCATCATCATTTTAAATTACGTAAAAAGAACCGCTATAGCTTTTCTTTATCATTAAAAAACCAGGGATTATAGAAATTCATGCCTGTTTAGAATAAAATTGCAAATATTTTCTTGCAATCGAACGATATTTTAAATATATAATGGTGATATCTCAATCTTTTTTTAGCAAGAAAAACCAAAATTTATTTTACACCTTATAATCTATACTCTAAACAAGTTATTAAATGAATCAATTCGCTAAAAAACTTTCATTCCTCTGCTTTCTTTCTATCTTTTGTATCTCACAACCTGGCACTGCTTCATCCCTGAAAAATCAGCCATGGTCGGTAAGAAAAATTATCAAAGAAGAAAGACATGTCTCTAAAACACGTGATCTATTAAGCATAGTTAACAGTATTGACCAAACATACACATCTCTCCCGGAAAGAATGCTCAAGGGTGAAAAACTTATCATTTTCGTTGACCCGGCCCATGGGAAACTCAGTGACGGAAGATGGCAGGGGGGTGCCGCCACCAGGCGCCTCAGCTGTACAGGAAAGCCTGAAGAATTCTATTCCATTCAAATTTCACGCAGACTCTACTCTACACTGAGAAAGAATCCTCACATTGATGTCTACAGCACAGATGACTACATGAAAGTATTAAAGGGAACTTCTGACACGTATAAAAATATACCCTTTCGCGTTACTGTTAAACTTGCCAGAAAACATAACGCATTTATTATCATATCTGAGCATCTCAACAATGTCAGCCAGATACACAAAGCCAGCGGAAAGGTCAACCTCCCGGGCATTCATATCACCAGGGACCGCTATGGGCGTCGTGTACTGAAACATGTAAAAGGACTTTACCGTGGATTTTTAACCCTTTACAATGAACTGGATTCAAGCGGTTTTTCCCGTCAATATGCAGTCACCTTGAAAAAATACCACACAAAGGCAGGAATGAAAGCTAATTCATGGGAATTTGGCGCAGTAGGCGATGACCGTTTCAGCTATTTTATTGATTTCCCCATTTCAGTTATATATGAATCAGGCTTTATCTCAAACCCAGACGAGGAAAAAAAACTGGTGGATGAAGAATACCAGCAGACACTGGTAGAGAATCAGTATAAGACACTCCTTGAAACTCTTCGTACAAAATTCGGTATTGATATTACAGGCGAAAAGATAAAAATAGTTTCCCCTGCGGCAAAAAAAAGCTCTGAACTTCTTAAACTTTCGCGCATTGCTGTCTACTATATAAAAAAATCCAGCTCAAAAAATGCACTAAAAACGATTCGAATATTGCGAAGCCGATTCAGGGGGAAAAAATACCACAAGGATATTGCCTATTTTAAAAAAGCGGCAAAAAAAATATCCACTGCTGAAAGATACTACCGCCTCAGCAAAAAATATCGAAAAAAAAGACATTACAGGCGATCCCGACGTTACATGCGGAAAGCCCGTAGAACCATCGGTTCTAAACCCCTCTTTTATTCATACAAAAAAAAATACAGCAGATATACCCGCAAAAAAAAATACAGGAAAAAAACAAGAACAAGATATGCCAAACAAAGAAAGAATACAAAAAAGTATATAACTGTATCTCCGTCTCCTCGGTGGAGAAATATAATATTGCCGATAGAAAAAGGACAGTCCCTCAAGGAGGCAATTGATCTGGCCCTGGCAGCTGATAATAAAACAGCAAAAAAACTTTACCGTAAATTCAATAAGGCACGAATTAAAAAATATCGCCGTATCCGGTATTATTCACGGAAACGAAAAAGATACGTTCGCTACTGGAAAAAATACTACAAAAGAATCAGGTTTACTCCCGGAATTTATATTGTCAGGCTTGACAAAAAACTGAATGTTGTGAAAGTTAAACGTGTCACGCGGGTCCTCCTCTCATCGAGGAAATTTCAGAACCAGCAGTACTTAAAAAATTCACATTTTGCAACCTTCAAAAGACATCGATCCCTTTAATCCCGGGAAGTGGGCCGGCAAACCATACAACTTTTTCGGCGATTACCTGTGGGCCGCTCACGGCTGCAGGGTTCTTAAACTTCCCATTAATGCAGGTCTCCTATGCCCGAACCGTACCGGGGAAAAGGGAACAGGCGGATGCATTTTCTGCTCCGAAGACGGATCAGCATCACCTTCAGCAACCGGGTCTACTTCCATACGACGCCAGATGGTCCAGGCACGCAAGAGCTTCAAACGATCAGAGACAGAAACACGATATATC
Source organism: uncultured Leptospirales bacterium (assembly GCA_964534225.1). Taxonomy (GTDB): domain Bacteria; phylum Spirochaetota; class UBA4802; order UBA4802; family UBA5550; genus CAZHNW01. Next base: position 25,389 of record CAZHNW010000013.1, read on the forward strand.
GCCTATTTCCAGGCCTATACCAACACGTGGGCCCCGCCGCAACGCTTAAAAGAACTCTATGACGCGTCCCTTGAACCGGATGATGTCATAGGTCTCATGATTGGCACACGCCCCGACTGCCTCTCCACCGCGGTGATTGAACTGGTAAGCTCGTACAAAACAAGAACTGAAGAACTCTGGGTTGAAATCGGCATGCAGACAATGCATGAACAGTCCCTTCAGTTTCTCAACCGCGGACATACTCACGGGGAAACCCGCGATGCAGTAAAGAAACTTCGCGATGCGGGAATCAATGTATGTCTCCATCTTATTCTCGGCATTCCCGGAGAGACATGGGATGACATGATGAAAACAGCCAAAGAGGTGGCCTCCATGGACATCCAGGGGGTCAAGTTCCATCATCTCCATGTCATCAGGTCAACCCCCCTGGAAAAGATATACAAGCAGGGGAACATCAGCCTCCTTTCCATGAGAGAATATGTTTCAATTGTCACTGATTTTATTGAAAGACTTTCCCCCTCGGTTCTCATTCACCGGCTCAGCGGAGACAGGGACGAGGCATCCCTCGTTGCCCCACTCTGGGGCCATCACAAGGGAACAGTGCTGCAGGCGATAGAAAATGAATTCAAAAGACGGGGTTCTTTCCAGGGAATATTATTTCCCCATGCACTGCAATAAATACTTTGCAATTACACCCGTATCATTAAGACTGTCCAGTGACAACAGAACTGTTGCGGATCTAAAAGAAGAACATTCGGGATTGTCCAAAAAGTAAATCACAATTCTATTAGAGCACAATTCTTTCTATTGCCCACTAAAGGGGCTTATAAATTCAAAAATAGTGCCCCCGCCGGGGATTAGTGGACTTTTGAGATAGCGCCCAAATCTCATAAGCAGCAGGTAAAATAATAAGCGATGGAAGTAGAATGAAGATTGCAGTAGCCATGAGCGGAGGACTCGATTCGACGGTTACCGCCCTTCTCCTCAGGGATGAGGGCCACGAAATCATCGGCATCACCGCGAAGATGAAAAGCGGCCTTCCCGTTGATGATAAGAACCCATTTTTCTCTGACAGGAGCATTTACGCCTCGCGGGAAATTGCCGACAGGTTTTCCTTCCCCCATCATATCATCGACATCGAAGAAGACTTCTTTCACCAGGTCATCGCCCCCTTCTGCGATGAATACCTGCGGGGAAGAACCCCCAATCCCTGTATATTCTGCAATCCCCGTGTAAAGTACAAGGGCCTTATTGAATACGCAGAATCCCTGGGGTGCGACAGGCTCGCCACGGGACATTATGCCGGTCTGGACCGTACCGCCGAGGGGAGATATTTTCTTACCCGCGGCATCGATCCCGTCAAGGATCAGTCCTACTTCCTTTACCGACTGCCTCAAAAATATCTCTCAAAGTCTCTTTTCCCCCTGGGGGGATACCATAAACATGAAGTGCGTGAAATCGCCCGTGCCCACGATCTTGCCATTGCCGATGCACCGGAAAGCCAGGAAATATGCTTTGTACCTGATGACGATTATGCCCGCTTTATCACCGCGACACGGGGAAAAACACCGCCTCCGGGAAACATTGTCGACACAAAAGGCACTGTTCTCGGAAGGCACAAAGGCATCCATCACTACACCATTGGACAGCGCCGCGGCCTCGGCATTGCCGCCCCCCGTCCCCTCTACGTGATACGCATCGATGCAGCGTCTAACCGCATTATTGCCGGCTACCGTGAAGAACTCGACGTGGCCTCACTGACTGCCGTGAACATCTGCTATATGAAGGTTGATTCAGTCGACGGACTGCGAGCCATGGTAAAAACACGTTCCACACAGGAGCCGGTGCCCGCCCGTCTCAGTGAAACAGAACATAGGGTAAAGGTTCTCTTTGATAATCCCCAGCAGGGTATTTCTCCGGGACAGGCAGCCGTCTTCTACAGTGACGAGGGCCATCTCCTCGGCGGAGGGACCATTGAGAGTTCATCGCCTGATTGATTTTTTTATAAGATGAGGGGGGAAGTTTACTCTCACTTTCCGCTATGCTCCTCCGTCAGGCAGGGAATCCCCTGCCCCTTCCTTTTCAATGGTAATACCGGTATAGCCGTAAATGAGAGAAATCAGGGGCGTCAGAATATTTAAAAAAGCATAGGGAAGATAGGCAAATGTCGGCACCCCCAGGGTGGAAGACATAAAGGCCCCGCAGGTATTCCAGGGAACCAGGGGTGAGGTTATGGTCCCCCCGTCTTCAAGGGCCCGGCTCAGGTTTTTGCTCTTGAGCCCCTGCTGCTGATATGCTTCCCGGTACATGCGCCCGGTAATGACGATTGACAGGTACTGCTCAGAGGCAAGAATATTTGTGGTAATAGCTGTGCCGATAGTGGCTGCGATGAGGTTACCAGAACCACGCACGCCTTTCAGGATACCGCTGGCAATACTTCCCATCATGCCGCTGCCATCCATGATACCGGCAAAGAACATGGCTGATATGATAAGCCAGATGGTATTGAGCATGGCTGACATTCCTCCCTTATTAAGAAGAGAATCTACCTCTTTAATGCCCGTTGTTGATTTAAACCCGTCTGCAGCGGTTAGCAGACATATCTTGATTTTCATTACACCGGAATTCAGGTTCTCCTTAGCCCCTGCCGGAACGAACACCTCAGTTTGAAACAGTATGGCAAAGATGACCCCGAGTATTATACCAAGAACTATTGCCGGGATAGCAGGGACCTTGCGTGCCATGATACCAATTGTTATCACCGGTGGAATGAGCATATAGATACCGGTATTAAACATTTTATTCACTGCACCGGTTATGGTATCAATACGGGTAGTGTCATAGCTTGCGTGACTTCCGAAAAAACCGAGAAAAAGAAAAATTATCAGGGTAATAACAAGTGCGGGAGTCGTCGTATGAAGCATATGCCTGATATGCACGAAAAGATCAGTCCCCGCCATGGACGAGGCGAGGTTGGTGGTTTCAGAAAAGGGAGAGAGCTTGTCTCCGAAATAGGCCCCGGAGATAATTGCCCCCGCAGTCATGCCCATGTTGATATCCATTGCCTGGCCGATACCAACCAGGGCAACACCGATAGTTCCAGCTGTTGACCATGAACTTCCCGTGGCAAGAGAAACTATGGCGGAGATAACACAGGCGGTAAAAAGAAACACTGAAGGATTGAGAAGCTTGAGTCCCCATACAATAATAGAAGGAACAATGCCGGAAAGAATCCAGACCCCGATAAGGGCGCCGATAAGAAGAAGAATCAGCACCGGCTTCATCACGTCTCCCAGGGTTTCCATGACCTTTTCTTCGAGTTCATGCCAGGTATGCCCGTGTGTCAGGGCAAAAACAGCGGCAAACACCGCTGTCAATATCAGGGCGGCCTGTACCGGCCCGGATGTTGCCTGATCCCCGAAAAGAATTACCGTGGCAGTGAGGGCACCGATGAGAAAAATTACCGGGAGCAGCGAAATAAAGAAGGAAGGCACTCGCCCCCCCTGGTTTTCTTCTTTCTTCAATGTATCATCCTTTTTTTTCATGACTGATATGCTGGTTTCTACCGGGAAATTATGATTATTTTTCCCTATCCCTGTTCCGGTTGAATCGTATAGCGTGAGGATGGGACCTGTCATACAGTTTCTTGAGGCCCGCGGTTGTGGTATGAGTATACTTCTGAGTGGTGGACAGGCTCTTGTGCCCCAGCATTTCCTGCACCGCCCTGAGATCAGCCCCTTCGTTGAGAAGCTCCGTGGCAAAGCTGTGTCTGAATGTATGGGGCCCAAGTTTTTCGATATGCCCTGCCTGCCTGAATCGGCGGGTGACAATATAGAAAATTCCCCTCACGGTAAGACGCATGCCCCGACAGTTTGCAAAAAGGGGACCGTCGCTGCTGCCAAATTTTTTTTTACGCTCCCGGATGTACATGGCAAGGCTTTTAACGGCATCATCGGTGAGAAAGACAAACCTCTCCTCACGCCCTTTGCCGAAAACTTTAAGGCGTTTCCCGTCGAGGTCAAGGTCAGGCCTGTCCGCACCGGCGATTTCAGAAACCCGGCACCCCGATGCATACAGGGTTTCCAGGATGGCCCTGTCACGGTAATCAATGAGGGTCTCCAGGGGAAAATCGAGTATTTCAAGGATCTCTTTATTATGAAGAAATTTTGGAAGGCGTTTCCCTTTGCGGGGATAGCTGATCTTTTCAGCAGGATTTTTTGTAATATAGTCCCTTCTGTATAAAAAATCAAAAAAGGTTTTCAGGGCCGCAACCTTTCTCTCAATAGTCGATTTTCTCAGGCCCCTGTCATAGCCATATTCGAGAAAACTTCGAATATCTTCACGGCAGATAGACTCTATCTTAACATCATCATCATGAACAACGACCCCGATTTCATAATCCCCCTCAAAATGGCCCAGTAGAAAACAGGTAAATTCGTTGAGGTCACGGCTGTATGCCTCCCTTGTTTTGGGAGCGGCGTTTCTTTCAACATCAAGGTATGTAAGGAAGGCATCGATTTCATGTACCATATTTCCGCCGCAGTCAGTTTTTCTCCTCCTCATCGAGAAGTTCAACGCGATACCCGCAGCCTTCTTTGAGACAGTGAAGTTCTTCACCTCTTCCTCTAATCTTTTTCTTAAAGAGAAGGCTGCCGCACTTGGGACATTCCTTTTCCGCCGGGGTATCCCGCGTGACAAATTCACAATCAGGGTAATTACTGCATGAATAAAAATTACCCCTCCCCTTTTTGGATGTACGTTTTACAACATCACCGTCTTCACAACTGGGGCACTTGCCAAGGGGCAATGACTTTGCGTTACGGCATTCAGGGAAGGCGGAACAGGCGAGAAAGAACCCGTACTTGCCGAGTTTTTTCACCATCATGCTGCCGCATTTTTCACACTTGATATCCGTTTCTTCATCGAGAATCCCCTTCATCTCCTCGATATTATGCTCTGCCCTTTCCATGTTCTCCATAAAAGGACCATAGAACTCATCAATCATCGCCACCCAGTCTGACCTGTCCTCTTCTATGAGGTCAAGCTTGTCCTCGAGATCCGCGGTAAAATCAACAGAGACAAATGCGGGGAAGTTATCAACCATAATGGTGTTGACCAGTTTCCCCAGCACAGTGGGGACGAGCTGGCGCCCTGACCTGGTCACATAGTATCTCTGAATAAGCGTGTTAATTGTAGGCGCGTAGGTGGAGGGACGTCCAACACCGGATTCTTCGAGAAACTTTACCAGTGAGGCATCATTGAACCGCGGTGGCGGGGAGGTGAAATGCTGTTCAGGAAGAAGTTCTTCGATTTCGACCTCGTCGTCCTTTTCCATGGCGGGGAGTATTTTTTTCTCACTTTTTTCGGCCTTTTCGATAACGGAAAAACCTTTAAAAAGAATGCGGCTCCCTGTGGCACGAAAAAGATACCTGCCCTCTTCAAGATTAAGGGTGGTAATTTCAGAAACCTCCGGTGTCATCTGGGAGGCGACAAAGCGTTTCCAGATAAGTTCATAGAGGCGAAACTGGTCCCTTGTCAGCTGGCTTTTCAGCTGGTCAGGGGTTCGATTTAAGTCAGTGGGACGTATCGCTTCGTGAGCATCCTGGGCCCCTTTCTTGTTCTTGTAGGTGTTCGGGGTTTCGGGCAGGTAATCGCTGTCATAATGATCTTTTATGTATGCGCGTACCGCCTCGAGGGCAGTATTGGAAACCCTTGTTGAATCCGTTCTCATGTAGGTAATAAGGCCCACAGGCCCTTCATTCTCGATGTCAACACCCTGGTAAAGCTGCTGTGCAACCATCATCGATTTCTGGGAGGTAAAACCGAGCCTGTTAGCAGCATCCTGCTGAAGTTTACTGGTAATGTACGGTGGCTGCGGTTTTCTTTTTCTTTCCTTGACCTTCTTTTCAGTAACAGTTAGTGTCGCATTCTTGAGGTCGTTAAATATTTTTTCTGACTCGTCACCGGATGTTATCTCCGCCTTTTCACCGTCTATGGAATGCAGAGAGGCCTGGAACTTCCTGCGCCCCGCTTTGCATTCAGCGTCAATGGTCCAGTATTCCTGGGGGATAAAGCCGTCTATTTCATTCTCACGATCACAAATTACACGAAGGGCAACGGATTGTACCCTTCCCGCGCTGAGTCCCCGTTTGACTTTTTTCCAGAGAAGGGGGCTGATATTGTAACCGACAATCCTGTCCAGGATACGGCGAGCCTGTTGGGCATTGACCATGTTCATGTCGATTTCACGGGGATGACTGATGGCTTCTTTTACAGCATTCTCGGTAATTTCATTAAATTCAATGCGTTTAATATTGTCATTTTTAGGCGTAAGGGCATTTGAAAGATGCCATGATATGGCTTCACCCTCGCGGTCAGGGTCAGTGGCAAGAAGGACCTGGTTTACTGAACCGGCAAGTTTCTTTAATTCATTGAGAACTTTTGCTTTTCCCCTGATGGTAATATATTCAGGTTTAAAATTATTCTCAACATCTATGGCAAGCCGTGATTTTGGCAAATCAATGACATGGCCAACTGATGATGAAATTACATAATCGCTGCCAAGATACTTGTTTATAGTTTTTGCCTTGGAAGGTGATTCAACAATGACCAGTGTACTCGGTTTTTTCTTCATATTATTAATCCTGAACGTACCTGTTTCTTCGGCTCCGTAATAATAACTCCGGAGAAATGGCCTTTTCGGCCAGATCAGGCATTATGTCAACACTACAAAAAGTCACGATTTGTCAAACATTTCTTTTATCTTCCCCTCTGGCTCCCATTTGAAGAGGAAAAACAATATAACAGAAAGAAAAAAGGCAATTCCTGTAAAAAGCAGGATTCTTTCTCCCGTATAGTAAATATGGGCGTCACAGGGCTGGCTTACATGGAGAAAACCGACAATATCCCCTTCCCGCACAGATCGGTGGCAAAACCGGCACTTTTTGACCGCCACCAGGGGGAGAAGTGAAGAAAAGTGCCCCATACTGACTTCAGAATAAATTTTCTTACTGTTCCTCTTTATTTTTGCGACAAGATCTACATTTTCTGTTTTTAACGGGTTACCCGGCTGCGCAAGGCGATAACCGTAACTGTTATAAACTTCTGCCTTTATGTCATGATCTTTTTTCAGCTCTTTGAGAAAAAGCCAGGCCATTTCGGCCCTTTCCCCCTGCTTCACAGCAAGAAAGGCCTCTGCCACAACCTGCTGCTGTTCCCTGAGCTCCCTGAAATACCCGGATTCATAAACCGGGTAGAGTCTCTCTGCAAAAGGGGGAACCGGGAATATCTGTAAAAGAGAAATCCCCAGGAGAAACATGACAATACCGATAAAAAAAACCTTTATTTTCATGAGCCCTTGACTCCCGCCTTTGTTTTCATGACACGGTTTCCTGACCTTTTTACCCGCCCCTCGAGCTCAAGACAGAGGAGTGTCTCCTGTATTTCAGCTGCAGGAGACCCCAGGCTGCGCACAAGGGAATCGATGTCCCTTTCCCCCGATGAGAGCTCATTGATAATACGCTTATACAGTCCTCCATCTTCACGGGGAAAAAGTCCCGGCAGAGGAGCCTGGTGCAGATCAGTTACTTCCCTTCCGCCTGCCTCTTCTCTCATTTCTGTTTTTGCATGTTTCTCTTCGCCATGCGGTGCCCAGCCCATTTCCCTGAGAATATCTTCAGCCCCTGTTGCCAGAAATGCCCCTTTCTGTATGAGACGGTGGCATCCCAGAAACCGGGGATCAGCAGAGTGTCCGCTGCAGGCAAAGACTTCCCTGTTCTGATTAAGGGCATACTCTGCAGTAATCAAGGCGCCGCTTCGTTCAGGGGCCTCTGCGATGAGTGTGCCGTGACTAAGGCCGCTGATGATACGGTTTCTCCTGACAAAAGTAAACTTCCCCGCATATACACCCGGAGGATACTCTGAAAGAAGGCATGACCCCTCTTCAGCAAGAACGCGCTGATAGAGGTCCCTGTTACGCGTGGGATACATGATATCGAGACCATTGGCCATGACACCGATAGTGGAGCCTCCCCCTTCGAGAGCCCCTGAATGGGCTGCCCTGTCGATACCTGCCGCCATTCCGCTGACGACAGTCACTCCCCTGCACGCCAGTGAAGCGGCAAAGGAACCGGCCATCTCTCCCCCGGCGGCACTGCAGTTACGTGTCCCCACAATGGCAATTTTAGGGTGATCATTGACCGGGGCACTATGATAAAGGAGTAGAGGGGGGCGGGAAATTTCCCGCAGGAGCGGCGGATATCCTGTATCCCAGAATGATGTCATCATGATTTTACGATTTTCTGATTCATCCATGATTTCTTCCGCCGCTTTCATGACATCAGAAGAATAACGGCGTGCAATAAAATCCTGGGTGCGTGGTTCTTTTCTGCTGAACAGATGATCTGCCGTTTCAGATGGAAGCGTTTTCGCATTGAGAACCTTCCAGAGACCCGCCCCTGCCTGTTCATTCATGATGGAGAGGGCAACAGCAAAGAGCATTTCACGGTTTTTATCTGTCATGCTTTACCTGCTCATCTCCAGCATCAGGCGCGATATATTCTTTTTACAGTTTTTTCTTAATTCTTCAATGAGGGGAGAATCCTTTTTTCTCTGGAGGTCACTGTACAGGCTTTCGTAAACAGAGAGGGCCTTTGCGGGATTACCCGACTCATACCAGAACCGTCCAAGGGCGAAACGGGCTTGAAAAAAATCAGGCTCTCGGCGGCTTAATTTTTGAAGAATTTTTATTCCCTTATCTTTCTCTTTCTGGAGATAAAAATATACCAGGGCAATACCGTATTCCGCATCAAGAAGGTTACTGTTCTTCTCCAATGCACGCCGATAGTGAAAGAGTGACTTTTTAATATCCTTTTTGCTACCCAGGTCTTTTGCCCTGTTCGCATAGGCCTGTCCCAGCATGAAATGAGCCCTGGCACCGCCGCTCCCGTAGGATATGGCTTTTTCGAGGGATTCTATAGCGGGGGACCAGTCTTTCTTCTGCAGAAGTTTTTTCCCGAGTTTTTCCCAGGCATTGCCCGCCTTTTCTGCTGACTCAAGATGCTCTTTAAAACGGGTTTCCGCTTCATCAGCCTTTTTACGCAAATTTTCCACATTATCACTGCGAACCTTTTTCACCGCACCGGGCAGAAAAAGGGTATCGAAACCCCAGAAATACCCGACGCCAAGAATTATTCCAAGAAGTAATATTGGAAGAATCATTTTTTTCATGCATCTACCTTCATTGCCCAAAAATTAAATACATTTTGCCACACGAGAGTCTTCAATGTGTCATTCAAAATCAACTCTGGTCTACCTTGATCCTCAATAAGGAAGACTTTGAGGACGATACTTTATTCTTAAGCCCACTCCGGGGGCCTGGGGGGCTGACCAGAGTTGGATAATTGCCGCCCTGCTGCACCTGCGGAAACAAACTGCGCATCTTTTACCTTCTTATACCTTCTTATATCTATTTACGAAGAAAACACCAGAAAAATCGAGAAAATTACAAAAAAATTAAAAAAAAGCAAAAAATATATCAAAGACAGAATTATTCTTTTTTGTCATTCCCTTTTCTCCTGCCCTGGTAAAAGGTATTCTATTTTTATTGACAATAATGAGTATTATGATATTTATTTGCAGGGGTTCTATGAATGAAACGAAATTTTTACACTGCCGTTTTTATACCTGTTCTTTCCCTGCTCCTGTTCTGGTCGATCAATGCTTTTGCAGAAGAAGCATATGCCGCCCCTATTCCCGTTACCCTCTCACCTGACAGTGAAAAAGTCTCCATCAGCGGACTCATGGAAACACTTGAAGACCCTTCAGGAAAACTTACCTTTGATGAGGTTACATCCCCGCACATAACAAAAAAATTCAAGTCTGTTACCGACAGTATCCCCAACTACGGGTTTACCGATTCAACCTTCTGGACACGTTTTGCCGTCAAAAACAGCTCCCTGCAGAGTAACAGGTGGATCCTTGAAATTGCCTTTCCCCTGCTTGATGATGTTGAAATTTTTATCGAAAATCCCGGTGCTACCCAAAAAAAGTGGAGTCATTACAGGCAGGGCCGCCAGCATCCTTTTGATGAGAGAATCATCTACCACCGCAACATTCTCTATCCCGTAACCATTGCTGCGGGCAATACACGCACGATCTACCTTAAAATCCGTACCGGTGACGGCATGATATTCCCTGTCACCTTCTGGCAGGATGGAGCACTTGCCCGAAAGCTCCAGCATGAACAGTATTATTTTGGCATTTACTACGGCATTATCATCGTAATGGTACTCTACAATCTATTTATCTTTGCGTCAGTAAGGGACCGCAACTATCTCTATTATGTTCTCTACATCGCCGCCTTTGGCCTTTTTCAAATGGCCATGAACGGGCTTGCCTTTCAGTACCTGTGGCCAGGTTTCCCCTGGTGGGGGATACACGCCAACCCCTTCCTGATAGGTCTGAGCGTCCTCTTTGCTGTCAATTTTTCCATAAACTTTCTTAAAACAGAAGAGTATACTCCCCGTCTTCACCGCTTTCTGCAGGGGATAATGTTTTTTTCAGGGACCCTGGCTGTTGCCTCCTTTTTAGTTCCCTACCGCCTTTCCATTACCGTGGGACAGCTGCTGCCCCTGGCCGCAGTTCTTTCCGTTATCCCCGCAGCCACGATAAGTTATCGCAGTGGTCACCAGGCAGCACGTTTCTATCTCCTGGCATGGTCATCTTTTCTTCTCGGCATCATTCTCAGTACTTTGCGTGTTATGGGTTTCATCCCGCACCATTTTCTCACGGAATACGGCATGCAGATTGGTTCAGGACTTGAAATGGTCCTCCTCTCCTTTGCCCTTGCAGACAGTATAAACATCGCCAACACGGAAAAAAAGAAAGCACAGGAAAAGGTTATCAAAGCACAGAAAGAAATGGTAGAGAGCCTTCAAAAATCAAAAGCTGAAATCGAAGAGGCCCGCAGAATTATCAGCCTCTCAGAAAAAAAATACAGGCTTCTTGTCGAAGGGTCCAGCGATATTATTTTCTCTCTTGATGAAGGGTTTAACTTCATCAATGCCAGTGAAGCCATGCACAGAATTTTCAAAATAAAACAGGACCAGGTTGTAAACCTCAACCTTCTGGACCTCATCTACGAAGAAGATGTCAAGAACAATGTAAGCAGGCGGATTGTTAAAAAAAAGCTGCGGGATTTTTCACGCGACAGGGGCACCCTCACCTTCAAGGCACATTTCTACAGTCAGGCCAGCCCCTCTCCACGGGAAATGCGTGTACAGCTGGAGTATATCAATATCGAAGGTAAGAATGAGATACTGGGGAAATTCACTTCCATCACTGAAGATGTACTTCTCAACTTTTTCCAGGAGGAAAAACAGCGCTATGCCATTACCAACTATCTCGCCAATGCAGAAGAGATCACCCAGCGCCTGACACGAAATTTAAAAAAGTATCTCTCCACACAGGATATAACCTTTCTGCGCATTGCCCTGAGAGAAATTGTTATCAATGCCATAGAACACGGCAACCTCGAAATAACCTTTGAAGAAAAAAGCCAGGCAATCGAGGAAGACAATTATTTCACCTTTGTCAATGAACGGCAACTGACCCCTGAACTGAAGGACAGAAAAGTACATATCGAGCACAGCCTTAACAAGGAGCGTGTTGTCTTCATTATTACCGACGAAGGGAAAGGATTTAATCATCGGGATGCAATTAATTCATCAGCGGAAAATGCCAACATCGGCATGCTGCCTCACGGAAGGGGGATTGCCATGGCATGCAATGTTTTTGATCGTATCAGCTACAATGACAGGGGCAACCAGGTAATGCTTATAAAATATTTTGCACGAAAAACAGCACCTCAAAAGAAAAAAATACTTGCTTGACAATAGATATTTACTGTTTGATACAGAAATACCGGGTGTCAGAGGAGGTACCGTTATTACTGTCATCATCTGCCTTTTTTCATTTTTCCTGGTCCTGAAACTCATTTCCGCATGGCAGGAAAACCAGGGCCTTTCATTCCTTGTTACTCCCCTGGTCACATCAACAGTAATAGCTGCGCCCCTCCTCTGGTTTTATAATGGAAACAGCAGTACTTACGCAGCATGGATTGCAGGCGGTCTGGTACTTTCTCTGGCTGCTGATATATTTATGACAGAAGCTGACATGAGCGAAGAAAAATTTCAACTTGGCATTATTTTTTTCCTGCTTTCACATACTGCCTATATTATCGCCTTTTTGGAAAAATACCAGTTCCAAAGGCACCATACAGGCATTGCCATAGCAATACTGATGGTTCTTGCCTTACTGTATAAAAACTTTCGCGACGGGCTTAAAGATAGAATCCTTAAAATCGGCGTTCCGGTTTATATGCTGGTTCTCAGCGCAATGATGTTCATGGCTCTGGGAAATATTAATGGCTCATATGAAAAAGCTGGTATCCTCATTGCTGCCGGGGCATCCATGTTCTGGATATCAGATATTATAATCGGGGTTAATTCATTCTGGAAAAAAGTACCCCGTTACCTCTGTTTTGTCTGGTTACTCTATGCACCGGGACAGTTGCTCATTGCCCTCTCTGTAATTTATCATTAAATTCAGTAAAAACAGGTAACCCGTCAGCCGATGATAAACACTAATGACATAATTCATGCAAAAGCCTGCCATGACGGCGGCACACAGATCATGTGGATCTTTTGCGTAAGACTGATAAAAATATTATTTTATTGTAATTCGATGAAAAATTTCTTATTGTAATAACAAAGAAAAAAACCTACTGTAATAAATGAATAAAACCGGAAATCAGGTAATGATCGAAATTAAAGAAGAAAAGCAGAATGTTCACCACATAAGGTTCAGTCACGAAAGGGACCTCTACCTTGTAGGAACAGCCCATGTTTCACGACAATCCGTTGAACTCGTTGAAGAGATCATAAATGAGATAGAGCCTGATACGATCTGTGTTGAACTCGATGACCAGCGATATAAGAGCCTCATGAAAAAACAGAACTATGAAGATATGGACATTATCAGGATCATCAGAGAAAAACAGCTCTTCTTTTTCATCGGACAGTTTATCATGGCGTCTTATCAGAAAAAAATTGCAACAAAGACAGGGAGCCGCCCCGGCATGGAGTTCAAAAAGGCCATAGAGATGGGGGAAGAAAAAGGAATCCGAATGATTATGGCAGACCGTAATATAGGAGTAACCCTGAAAAGGGCCTTTCGCCTGACTCCCTTCTGGCATAAAATGAAATTTCTGGCCAGTCTTTTCGTAGCTGACGAGGAAGACATTGAAGAACTCGATATTGAAAAACTGAAAGAACATGACGCCATCGAACGCATTGTTGAAAACTTTGAAGAAGAACTTCCTGTAACCAAGGAAGTTCTAATTGACGAAAGAGACCGCTACCTTGCATCTAAAATCCATGAAAACCTTGGAAAAGTAACTGTTGCTGTTGTCGGTGCCGGCCACGTACCGGGCATGCTCAGGGAATTTTCATCTCCCCTGACTGAAGAAGAAAGAGACGATATAGACTTTATCCCACCTCCCGGGCGTATCAGCAGGATTCTTCCCTGGATCATTCCTGCACTGGTACTGGGACTTTTTATATGGGGATTCAGCAGCGGCCGCAAAGAAGTCGCTGGAGATGCTATCATTTACTGGGTACTTGCAAACGGTGTACTGACATCCATTGGCTGCCTTATCGCCATGGCACACCCACTCACGGTACTTTCAGGCTTTATCGCGGCCCCCTTTACCAGCCTTAACCCCACGATAGGAGCCGGATTTGTTACTGCCATCGTGCAGACCTTCGTCAATAAACCGCGAATCAGTGATTTCGAGGACATGCAGAATTCACATTTCAGCATCAGGCTCCTGTGGAAAAACCGGTTAACACGCATCTTTCTTGTTTTTATTCTGTCTTCTATCGGTTCATCGGTCGGCACATTTGTCGCCCTTGGGCCTTTATATAGATTATTTTCACAATAAGTACTTAAAAAGGAGAAGTCGTATGAAAAAAACCTTACTATCCATTATCGCTCTTCTTACAGTCGCCTTTTTTATGGCATGCGGTGGAGCAAAGGAAACCGTTAAGGAAACCCCCAAAGAGCCCTCTGTTTCATCAAGCGGCGTATGGGTCGGCCAGTCAAACAAGCAGCTCGAAAAAATTCCTGTAAAGGGTTTCGGCTACAAAAGCTCCGCAGTTCCCGCACAAAACTGGGACCGATGGGCAAAACTGAGTGCCCCCGTGGTAAAGAAAATTCTTGACAACATGCCCGACGGATATGTTCTCCAGGTAACCGGACACGCAGATGCCCGCGGCCCTGAATACCCCGAAGGAGCGAAACCTGGCAACATCAGGCTTTCAAGTGACCGTGCAAAAGCAGTCCATTCTGCACTGAGACGCCAGGGAATTTCTTCTTCCAAGATGACCTACAAAGGTGTTGGATCTTCAGATCCCCTTGACGGTGTTGATCCCAAATCACCTCAACAGCGCAGGGTTACCTTCAAGGTTATCCCCCAATAGGGACATATTTCTCTCCTCTGTCTTGCCGGTTGCTGCTGGCAACCGGCAGGGGGGAGTAAATCCCGTCTGCTGATAAAAACTTCCCCCGGAAAAAATAAACATGCCTGCAGGGGAAAATTGCCGGCAACGATATGAAGTGATATGCAGCCAGAACTCACAAAGAGACAAATCCGTCATATACTGAGACCAATTTTTATGATTATCTTTTTTTCTCTTCTTTTCGGGTGCGATCCCCGTTTAAGAGGCAATAACCTGGTGCGCCAGAACAGTATCCTTAAAAAAGAAAACAAAAATCTCAAACGACGCATCCGTGAACTCGAGAGAAAGATGGTCCGTCTCAAAAAAAACAACTTTTCCCTTCTTTTTACTGGTGATATTCTTATCGCTAACGAATTAAAAACACGATTGAAAGAGGAGGGGACAGATTACCCCTTTCGCAAAATCAGTGAAGATATAGATGAATTCGACCTTGTCTTCGGCAATCTCGAAACCCCTATTGCACGGTCCGGGATACCCGTACGCAATAAACCCTATGTTTTTTCTCTTGATCCTGAATACATTTCTGCCCTTAAATGCATACAGCTCGATGCGGTATCCCTTGCCAACAATCATCTCCTCGATTATGGTGTTGATGGCATGCGTGAAACAATCAAGCACCTTAACAAGCTGGACATTCAGTATAGCGGCGCCGGCGAAAATCTTGAACAGGCCCGCAAACCCATGACTTTTCAAATGGGTACAACAGAAATACTGATCTTTTCATACTGCCGCCGCCCCCCTGCTGGTTTCTTTGCAAGAAAGGATGCTCCCGGAACATCACCCTTTAATCTCAATTACATCCGGGAAGATATCGCAAAGTATGACCACCCCAACGCAATTATTTTTATATCTCTTCACTGGGGTATCGAACAAACCCTTCGGCCCCAGAAATACCAGCGCAGCCTTGCGCATGTTATCATCAATGCAGGAGCTGATGCCATCATTGGCCACCACCCTCACTGGCCCCAGGGTATTGAAATATATAAAAACCGGCCAATAATTTACAGTCTCGGGAATTTTGTCAATGGATACTACAACAAGGTGGAAAAAGACAACATATTTGCGGCATTTTACTTCAAGCGAAACACCCTTCAAAAAATCGAGATTCTTCCCGTGGCGGGAAAAAACACCATGATATCCTTTCAACCCTATATCATGAAGGGAAAAGCCGCGCAAAAACACCTGGGGCTCATGAAATTTCTTTCCGCTGAACTCGGGACACGCATGAAAATCAGGGACAACAGGGGAATAATTACATTTTAACGCGCTGTTCTTTTTTCCGCCTGGCGGAATCAGTCGTCCCAGAGGTAGCTGTCATAAAAGGGTACCTTTCGAAGCATGACTTTTCTCTCACCAATAACAATATGGTCATTCTGCAGGGTAAACTTTTCCTTTACAGGAAAATAATTAAAACAGGTACTTTCATCAGGCGAAAACTTTTCATTAAAAGACCGGCGCACCATCATAAGCTCATTCATCTTGATGGCGTAGCCACGGGGGCTGTCAACAAGAAACCCCGCTTCCTTTTTAGGGTTTCCGGCACCATTTTGTGTCTCCAGAATAATAGCCACCCTGCCCTCATTTATGGAAGCCAGTTCAATGAATTCTTTTTTTTCTCTGCTTCTAAACAAGGTCATTTCATCCCCCGGAAAAATTTATTCGAAATCGAATTATCCTGCAGCCGGTATCTTCGTCAAGGTTTTTATCTTTTCTTAAAACGCAGCAGCTTGTCTTTGAGAACAGTTTTTATACACAACTCATCCTGGAGAAAAAATGCTTTGCTATATTACATAACATGTTATGGTGATTTTTAAATATAAATATATGCACCAAGGGAGGATCCATGAACAGCGAGATTGTCACATCAGGAATAACATTCGGCACTGCACTGGCCATTGCCATCAGTTACAGCGCCAATCATTCAATATTCTGGGCCATTATCCATGGAGTACTCAGCTGGCTCTATGTAATATACTACGCCATCTTTTATTAAAGGTTTACTGCAGCTCTTTTGCTGCCTCTTTTCTTCCTTTTTTGCGGGCCCTGTCAAGGGGGGTGTCGCCATAGAAATCCTTTTCCCCCTTATCGGCCCCGGCCTCGAGGAGAAGACGCAGGATACTTCGATTGCCGGTTTCTGCAGCGATATGGAGGGGTGTTGTTCCATCAAGTGTCTTTGAATTGACTTCTCCCCCTCCGGCAATTATCAGTTTCACCATATCAATATTTTCATTTTTTACAGCGACATGCAGAGGGTAGTATCCATAAGTATCTTTAGCATTAACATCTGCCCCTTTCTCTATCAGAAGAGTAGCGGTACCGATATCACGGCCTTCAACAGCGCCATGAAGGGGGGTACGCTGGTCATTATCATTCCTGTCATTTATCCCCGCCCCCCTGCGTAAAAGAAACACGACCGCCTGCCTGTTTCCCCCGAGAGATGCCCTGTAGAGAAGAGTTTGCCCGCGGCTGTTCTTTGCCCGCGCACGGCTCCTGCTGCTGACCACATTACGAAAAGCTGTCATATCATTTTTTTCAAGCAGCTCAAATGGTTTCTTCCTGTGGGAATCCGTTTTTTGTGCCTTCAGTGAATTCTGAATTCCCTCTTTTACACTGGAAAGGAGAAGAGCGGATTCCTTTTTATTAAGGGTGAAGCTGATTCTGGCTGCATTTCCTTTTTCTTCAGTACGTATACGTCCTATAACTTCCTGAAACTTTGTTAGACTGGTACGTTCGATTTTCAGATTCTTCTTTGCCATTTTTCTGGAAAGGCTGTTCGCGAAAGGCAGTACAAAGCTGGCACCAACAATGAAAAAATGGTTCAGCATAGTAAGGTTGCGCGCATCATCAGCATTTTGTCCACGCATTGTAATAGAAAGAGAGATTTTACTGCTGAGATCAGCCTCAACAGTAAAATACTCCATTCCCATGAGGGATTTCAAAAAAACATTTTCCTCCAGGCCTGTGCCTCCCATCCCTTTTCCCATGGTAATAGTTTTTTTCAGGTTCTGTTGAAGAAAACGCGCAAGCGGTACATAGAGAAAGAGATCGGACTTTCTTCCTGTCTCCAGGAGACTACTGATGGCCCTGGATATGGTCTTTTCACCTTTTTCCAGTGCGGTCATATAATCTTTGATGTATTCTTTATAGCCAATCAGGTAAACCGTTCCTGTTTTACAAAAATAGATATTGTCACTGGCATCCACAAGGTAGAGGGAAGAGCCTTTAATTGTCTCTCCCTTAACCGCTGCGAGGGCATTTTCTAAGTCATTGAAATCTTCAGGTCCCTCAAAAAGAACCAGGAACCTTGTCGGTTTTTTCTTCCTGAATTCATCAGCATCCGCCACGAGAACCGCATTCTTTAATTTGGTGAAAAATTCTTTATAGGCACTGCCGGCAAAAGGTGATTTTCTTTTGCCGGAACCAGCAAAAATTTTCAGCATTTCCTCTTCGCTGATCCCGCTTCGCAAAAGAAAAGACCGGACGGCTTTTAGATCCACTGACAGAAAAACATCAGTTTTTGCGGGAATATACTGAAGGGCCTCACTCCATTTTTTACCAGCATCATTGGCACCTGCAGGAAGTGCAATCATCAATAAGATTAAAAAGACTGTTACCTGTTTTCTTGCGTGCATATCAAAACCTGTTTTTCAAAATTTTCAAAGGTATCCATGAATGTTCACACAGCAGGGTAAAATGGGCAATCATTTTTTATCGACTGTCCCGGAATATACAAAGCAGGCGGCACATAATTTATCAGAGTATTCATTATTTTCTTGATAATCCAGGCAGTTACTGTATATTATTGCATATACATCGTCGATCTCGGGAGGAACAATAATTATGGAAATACAAAACATCAGCGGTGCTGATTATATACCAACGGGATTTACCGCGGATTCAACTCCCAGGGAAGAGACCCACACAAGATCAACAACAGAAGATAGTATTGAAAGAGAGCCCGTCACTGAAACAGGCAGGGGACAGACAATTGATACATACGCCTGATGTTGTTAACGACGGGCTGGCACCAGAGAAACACTTATATTCTTTGCTCTTTAAAAAAGTGGAGGACAACAAATAAACGAAGGACATCATCATGAAAAAAATTACAGTAGTACTGATAATTCTCCTCTTCACTGCCTGCAGTTGTAGTAAAAAGAATACGAACAACTATTCAGCCTTTAAGGAAATCGGCAGTGGTGACGGTTCTCACGACACGACCAATACAGTCCTCTATCAAAACAGAGACCTTTCATACTGATAGCTCTTCGAACAGGTACTTTATTTCCATCCTGAAGTTTTTTTCACAGGGGGAAGTTTATTCAGCAGCGGGCAGAAAATGTGTCCTGCCCGCCTGAGGCCCGTGACAGCCCTAAACTGTTCACACCTTTATCATACAAAAAGAATCGATGACGCGATGACAAACTGTGCAGCGTAATAAAAAGTATGATTTACCACCACATAGGGGGAAGTATTCTTCCCCTCACCGAAATATGTACCGGACAGAACAAGATCAGAAAGAAGGAAGAGAACAGCCCCTGCTGACATAAAATACCAGACCTTATCTCCTGTCACAACAGCAGCAACAATGGAAGAGGATGTGGTCATCATCAATACCAGTGCGTAAAGAAAACAGGTAACACGGAATTTACCAAAATCGAGTCCCAGGGGTTTTTCAAGAAAGGCATTCACGATTGATCCTCCCAGGGCAAAGGCAAGGGAAACTAAAAGTGTCTTCATGTTCCACTGGTAATGAGAAAAAATAGCAGCAAGAAAAAAGAGGTGCCCCACCAGAAAAGAATAAAAGCCGGCATAAAGGTAAACATCGGCATCTTCGGGGTAGGCATACTTCAAATCAAGCCATATGTCTCCGAGGAGACCACACACCAGGCCGGGAACAATGAGAACCCCATAGAAATAATGCTCCGGGTTTCCCGTGATGGCTGCACAGGCAGTTACAATGAAGAAAAAGGAAGGGACCGCTTTTGCCAGGGTTCCCGGGACTCCACCCTTTTTTACTCTTACGATAAGAAAAAAAAGGGTTCCGACAATTCCAAGGGTAAGTGCAAATACATACATTTAAAAACCTCCAGCTGATAGTGAAACAATCATTTGACAGGGGGCTCTGCCGATAACGGCAACCTGCAAATGGTAAACTTCTTAAGGTCAGTTAAACTTCCTGCCATATTATACATCTAATGTTACCGGGTATAACACATTTTTTTCGAATTTATTTTTTTTCAAATCCTGCAGATCACCATTACAAGTAACCCGAATTTATATCAGGGCACCGCCACTAAAACAGACTTTAAACCTTGACATTTCATCCCATTCCCTGTCATTGTAAGGTATCTTTTTTCATGGCATGTAACATGGTAGAATTACTTGATAAATGGATACAATCCCTGCTTCCCGGCAGCACGCTGTCCCTGGTTTTCGCACAGATAATCATACTCGCGTGCATCGTCCTGTTCAGCTTTATTGTAAAATTTTTCACAAAAAAAATATTTCATTCTATTATCATAGATACGGTCAAAAAGACCAAAAATACCTTTGATGACCATCTCGTTAAAACGGGGATCCTTGCCCACTTCTATCGCCTGGTACCCCTTATTATCATCTATTTCAGCATCTGGCACATTTTTCCACGGGGACACACCTTTGGCTCGGCACTCGAACGGCTCATGCTTTCCATGATTTCTGTGGTGGTTATTATGACCATCAACAATGTTCTCGATGCCTTTGAAGGATATTATCAGAGTTTCGACGTCTCCAAAACAACACCGATAAAAAGTTATTTGCAGCTGGTAAAAATTTTTCTTGTTGTAATGACCCTCGTCTTTGTCATCTCCACCCTGATCAATAAATCACCCTGGGGGATAATAAGCAGTATCGGCGCAATGACTGCCATTATTCTTTTGATTTTCAAAGACTGGATACTCGGCCTTGTCGCCTCTATCCAGATAAACACCAATGACATCATCAACATCGGCGACTGGATCGAAATGCCGAAGTATAATGCAGATGGCGATGTCATTGACATCTCTCTGATAAATGTACGTGTTCGCAACTTTGACAAAACCATTACATCTATCCCCACCTATGCCCTTACATCAGAATCATTTATCAACTGGCGTGGCATGAAAGAAACAGGCGCACGCCGTATTAAAAGGCTTATCTTTATCGATGTCTCCAGCATCACCTTCTGTGACAGGCAGCTCCTTGCGCGGCTTAAAAAAATAAACCTTCTCCATGACTTTATCACGGAAAAAGAAATAGAAATCAGGCAGCATAACAGCAGCCTGGGCCTTACGCACCTCGATCATATCAATGGCAGGCACCTCACCAATATCGGCCTCTTCAGGGAATATGTTCTGCGGTATCTCCAGAACCACAAAAATATTGAGCAGAGCCTGACCATGATGGTACGGCAGAAAGAACAGAAACAGTACGGCCTTCCCGTTGAGATATATGCCTTTATCAATGATACGGTATGGCAGAATTTCGAAGCAGTACAGGGGCATATATTTGACCATATACTCTCAATTGTCCCTTATTTCAACCTGCGCCTCTACCAGTCACCTTCAGGCCACGACCTTCAGGTTTTTTTAACTTCCCCCCATCTGAAAAAATAAGCAGACTGCTGCACCACACTGTTTTGCAAAAAACTGAACAACTGGCCAAAAAATACTTGCATTTTGGAAGTATTAACTTATATTCGAGGTATGGAACCTGTCATTTCTCCCTGCAGTTTTCCAGGCATCCACGGTGTCTGTTTACATAGGCTGAATTTTGAACGTTATTCGCAAACTTACAACAGGAGGATCTCATGAAAAACATCAGGGGGACCGTGGCGGTTGTTACCGGCGCTGCCATGGGTATGGGAAAAAGCCTTTCAGAACTTCTTCTCAAAGAAGGGGCCCGCGTTGCACTTGTTGATATCAACGCAGAGACATTAAAGACGACAGCAGAAGAACTCGCCCAATGGGGAGAATGCAAAGCTTTTACCTGCGATTTATCACACAGGGAAGAAGTTTTAAAATGCGCTGATGAGATTATCGGCTCCATGGGGACTGTTTCCATTCTCATCAACAATGCAGGCATTGTCATGGCCGGTTCCGTTGAGGAAATGCCCGATGAGGTCATCGAAAAAATCATCACCGTGAACCTCACATCCCAGTTCTGGACGACAAAGGCGTTTCTTCCATCACTGAAAAAGGCACCCGAAGGCCATATCGTTAACTTCGCCTCAGCAGGGGGAATACTGGCAATTCCGGGGATTTCTGCCTACTGCGCCAGTAAATTCGGCGTTGTCGGTTTTACTGACGCCCTGCGCCAGGAGATGAAAAAGCAGAAACTTCCCATAGGCGTAACCACCGTCTGTCCCAACACGGTAAATACAGGTATGTTCAAAGGTTCAAAGATGGTAACGGGCACATCAATGCTCACCACTGAAAGCGTGACGAAAAAAGTACTCAAGGCGATAAAGAAGAACAGGGCCCTGGTGGCAGTTCCCCGTATTCCCGTCAGCATTCTCACGCCGCTTACCAGGATCCTGCTGCCGGTGCATGCCATGGACAGGCTGAACTCCATACTCGGCATGTGGGACGCTAACGATTCATGGGAAGGAAGAAACTGAGGGGGAGAGTATGAGTAAAATTAAAAAAGCACTTCTTATTTTCGCGGCACTAATTTTTGTTAACATTTCTTTGGTGGGTATAAATATCCTGCAAAAGGGAATTGGTGGATATGACGGACGCAGCATCGCAGAGATACTTAAGGTTGATCCCGCGAAGGCGACAATTGATGACATTAAAAAACTGGACAAGTCTGATGTCTTTCAACTTTTTTACGCGTCTCCCCCTCCCTCCTTTAAAAGCATGAAAGGTGAGTACAGGGCGGAGACTCTGCCCGTGGGGATCATGTCTCCCTTTGCTGATTTTTTTACCCATCATTTTTTCGGTCCCGGCCACTGGGAGGGAAAGGCATTTTTCCCCTTTAAAGAAAAAGAAGGATGGGGGTACAATCTTTTCAAAAATGGGAACAAAGAAGAACTGGTCCGCACACGGAAGATGAGAACCTACGTTGGGACATCAACAATTGATGATAAACAATCTTTTCATCTCGACTACAGTCCTTTTAACGATGGCATGGTTTATTCCATGCATGATGAGATTCGTATGGTTAACGAAAAACTTTATATCTGCATGGGACATATGGCATCAGGGGGGGGCGCCATCAATCCCGCCCCCTTTGTGCTTTACGGCGCCCCTTCTCAATGGAAGGGTCCGGACAAAGAGTAAAAAACCATGACTGCAGCGGTGGCCTCATCCACCGCTGCATCCTTGCCGCTCTGCCGGCGGATTACTTCAAATAATTAGTTTGACAACTGTTTGCACCTGGACTGAAATATGTCCAAGAGTGAAAGTCTGTATTTCTGTAATCTATAATATATTTCGCCGGGATACTGGCCGCTTCAGCTCTAATCAATCAAGGGAACACCTGCTTTTCAAAAAAAAATAAATGCAGAGGCAAAACATGAAAAAAGCCGCAATATTTTTCTACAGCGCATCAGGCAATACCGCACAGGTTGCAGACTGGATTTCAGATGAATTCAGAAAAAAAAACATCTCAACAGAACTTTACCCCATACCGGAACACCGCCGGGGAATACCTGAATCAGCACAGGATGCGGACATTTACCTTATTGGTACAGCCACATACATGTGGCATACGCCCCCTGTTGTAAAAAAATTTCTTTCAACAATAAAAAGTTTCGACCAGAAACCCGTCGGTCTCTTTGTCACCTTTGGCCAGGTAACCGTTGGCTCCAACCTCTCGTACATGGCACACATTGTCCGTCGAAAGAACGGGAAAGTGACCGGAGCCATGCAGCTCGAGGCAGAGCATGCCATGATGTTCAAATCTGAATCTCCCCTGGCAAAGGGGCTGCCCCATGAAAACGACAAAAACCAGGTAGAAAACTTTGTCTCTCTCTGTATTGACAGGTCTGATCCCTCGAACCATGGACTGAAAAAAATTCCCGGAATAATGAAACACTTTGCCTTTCTTGCCCCTCCGGCAATTATAAAAAAATTCATGCCCCGGCTTAAACTCTCACACAAGGACTGTACCCTCTGCAAAAAATGTATAGACGCCTGTCCCATGGAGAATATTGATATAAGGGAAAACCGCATAGTTCACGGGAAGGACTGCCTCCTCTGTTACAACTGTGTAAGGGTCTGCCCTGAAGGAGCGACAGATGCCGACCTGCTTTCAATGGACAGTGGATTGCGTTTCATGTCTAAACTTCCTGAAAAAAACAGGGCTGTCTATTAAGGGAACCTCTAAAAATTAAATTTTTAGAATTTCCCTATTTTATAACTACCGGCAAACTCAGCCGTTATGTTCCCCCCCCGCCGCTGGCGGGCGGAAAACAATAATTAATAGAGGTTGCCTTAAGTAAACACAAAACATTGAGTCGAGGATTTTCTATGAAATGGCATTTTCTCCAGCATGTGCCCTTCGAAGGGCCTGCCCACATTCACACACTTGCCCATGAAAGAAAAATTCAACTTTCAAGGACCGCTCTTTACAAGGGGGAAGTCCCGGCACAGCCGGAAGAATTTGATCTTCTCTTTGTAATGGGAGGTCCCATGTCAGTAAACGATACCGGCCGGTATCCCTGGCTCAACCAGGAGAAGGCATTCGTGGGAAAGTGTATTGAAGCAGGAAAAAAAATCATCGGCATCTGCCTGGGGGCACAGATTATTGCCGAGGTCCTTGGGGCTCAGGTGAAAGAAAACAAATACACGGAAATCGGGTGGTTCCCGGTAAGGTCACTTCCCCCCCGTGAAAAAAAAATTGCCCGTACCCTGCCTGAACAATTCATGGCTTTTCACTGGCATGGCGACACCTTTGACATTCCCCGCTCTGCCCTTCACCTGGCAGAAAGTGACGCATGCACGAACCAGGCATTCCTCTACGACGAAAAGATACTGGGCCTGCAGTTTCACCTTGAATGCACGGAAAACAGTATCAGGGACCTTCTTCTTAACTGTTCAGATGAACTTGACAGGTCAGAGTACGTGCAGGCACCGGGAGAGATACTTTCGCCGGTTCATGTCGATGCCTGCAACAGCCTTATGGCAGAAGTCATTAACGCCCTCATGCAGTCCTGAACCCGCAGCATTGAGAGTTCAGGCCCTGTAAATAAAACTTCCACGCTTTAAAAATATAAGTTGCTTTTTCACTCCCCAGCAAATAAAATACAGACAGATTATCCATTAAGATATTATCTGCAGAGTGCGGAAAATTCCGCCGGGCAAAAATTTTAAAAGGAAACGGTGATCTACATGAAGCGTTTGACTTCTTTTTTTATTGCTCTGGCATGTGTCTGTTTCTTCAGCTTTCAGGCTCCCCTGCAGGCTCGACAAAGCCAGAAGGGACTGCTCCTTGAGACAATCGGTGTACTCTCAGCCCAGGGTGTTTATCTCACCTATACCTCGATAGGGACACTGGCAGACGGCCATTCAAAAGGCACCTATAAAAATGATTTTGCCGTCAAGCTTCTCAATGAATATAACACGTTATGCAGAACATGCGTCAGGCAGTTAAACAAACTCCTCTCTGCGGGTGTTCTGGGAAGACAGGACATCTCTTTTGTATCGAAACTGATCGAAACATACGAACTGCTCATCGGAGAATCCAATGCCTACAAAAACTATGTTCTCACCGGTCAGCGGGAGCACATCAGGGTCTATTCGAAAAAACGCAGGGCCGCATGGCGAAATATTTCAGACCTGCTTGGACTGAACAAATAGTATCAGTATAACGGCCCCCGCGAACATGAAAAACGCTCCCGCAAGACGGGAGCGTGCGTTTCCTTCCCTGAAGAAAAAAATTCCGAAAAGCACTCCCACCAGCATTTGAAACAGGGTAAGAGCCTTGACATAGATAACGTTAGCCGCAACATGTTGCGCCCCCTCGATGGCGATCATCTGTGAATAAAAGGCAACGATCCCGAGAAATCCCTGCACGGCAAGGTGAAAAATATTTGTTTTTATTTCACGCCGGTAGTGTGCCGCTTTTTTAACATTGAAAAACATCATCAAAAAGAGCCCCACAGAAAAAAGATTCCAGTAGAATGAATAAGCAAAGGCCCCTCCCCCTGCTGAATCAATGGCGACCCTGTCCAGCGTCGTGGTAAAACCATAGATAAAGGCCACACCAAGGAAAAGAAGCCCCCCCCTGTTGTTCAGGAGATTCTTAAAGGGAAGAAAAAGAGACATGTTTCTTTCAAGGCCGATAATATAGGCGCCGGCACAGAGCAGCACCACCCCCGGAAAAGTAGAGGATGCGGGCATCTCTCCGAAAATGAGATAAACACTTATAACCATGAAAAGAGGAATAAATGACATAAAGGGAAGAGATGACGAAAGATCATATTTTTTCACCGCCTTTAACTGCAGCAGTGAAGCAATTACAGTGAGAGAAGCGGTAACGGCAATGGTCTTCCAGAAAAGGGGCGCATCAGGAACAGCAAGACTTTTAAAAGGCATAAGGGGAAGTAAAAAAAGAAGGCTGAAGAAACGTCCCGACAGGGCAAGAACACCGCTGCTGACATGGGACAGCAGGTGTTTTATATAAACGAAACGCAATGCAAAGAAAAGTGCCGCATTCAGGCTCGCGGCGATCCATAGTATATTTTCCCCATTCATGGTTTTTCTTGAGCGGAAGAATCTGCTTTCAGAGAAAAGAAAAACTTCCCTACAATCCCCTCTCCCCTTCACTCCTCATAAGCCTTTCGTCACCGGAGGCAAGTACATTATCGATGACAGAAAGCATTTCATTTTTATCTTTCTGCAGTGTGCCGTTAACGGGAAGATAGTTTGATGCGTGTATTCCCACGAAACGAAGGCCGTCAATGCTAAGGCCGTCAATCATCATTCTCATTTCTTTCAGTGTTTCAAGGGGGGGAAGTATATGAAATTCTCCCCGTTCCACCTGGCGGTGGAGAACAGTACCAGGAACAGGCGTAACCGTAAGGGCTGCCAGGTAACGTGGTTTCATGGCATTGGTAATGGCTGCCGTGGCGCGGGCATGTTCTTCTGAAGCATGTTTTTCTCCAGACAGGCCAAGGAGCACCATGGAGGAGAGGTTCATGCCCGCTTGAACGAGCATCTGTCCTGCGCGGAGCATTTCATCGGCACCCACTCCCTTGTTGACCTTCTGCAGTATCCTGTCACTTCCGCTTTCGACACCGAGGTAGACCTTTGTCAATCCCGCCTCACAGAGTCTCCTGAGATCTTCAGCCCCCTTATCAAGAGTGGACTGGGGCCCCACGTAGGATCCCACATGCCTCAGGGAAGGAAAGGTGGCGAAAAGTTTTTTCAGTACCGCCAGGAGTGAGCCTGTTTCCATGGCAACGGCATCTCCGTCAATGAGAAATACCTTTTCAACGTCACCATACTCTTTGCCTGCCAGTTCTATATCATAAAAAATATCTTCAAGGGGCCTGACACGGTATTTCTTTCCCATGTACATGCCGCAAAAGGTACAACTGTTATGAGAGCAGCCAATGGTACACTGAAGCAGGTAGCTGTTTGCCTCGCTGAATGGTCGAAATATCGGGCCTTCGTATCGCATAATCTCCTCGAGATCTATTAGAGAAATCCAGGACAACATTCCACTGCTTTACCGCCCCTGTGTCAACCATATATCCATGGATCGATAGATTCTCCGAACGGTTTATTTCAAGCACATCAATGAAGGCGAAAACGCTTTCACGCCTTCAGTGATATCTTATTTAACTGTCATTTTAAAATTTAATGACCACTAACCAAATTCTGATAGACAGGTTACCATAAAGGTACCTATTCTGCCCTATGGCTGAAACAATATTGATCATAGAGGATGAACAGGGCATCGCCGATACCCTTTCCTATGCCCTGTCAACAGAGGGCATGTCGCCCCTGCACCGTCTCACCGGGAAAGAAGGGCTTGCGATCCTTGAATCAGAAGAGATTGACCTGGTGGTCCTCGATATCGGCCTTCCCGACATTAACGGCTTTGACCTTTTAAAAAAAATTCGTGAAACCTCATCACTGCCGGTACTGATTCTTACAGCGCGGAGCGAAGAAATTGACAGGATACTGGGTCTTGAACTGGGCGGTGACGATTACGTGGTAAAACCTTTCAGCCCCCGTGAGGTAACGGCCAGGATACGGGCCATTCTCCGGCGCAGCAGTGCCGGGACTTCTCCCCGCCAGGAAATAAAAAGTTTTACTATTGATAAAAACAGGCGCCGCATTACCTATTTCAACACCCCCCTTTCCCTTTCACGCTACGAATTCGAGATTCTTTCACTTTTTGTTGAAAGGCCAGGCTGGGTATTCTCCCGGGAAAAAATTATGGACATTATCTGGCTCGAACCAGAAGAGAGCTTTGAACGGACAGTTGATGCTCACATAAAAAGCATACGGGCCAAGCTCAGGGAAATCAAACCTGACAGGGATCCTATCATGACCCACCGCGGTGTCGGGTACAGCCTAAGCGAGGAAATATGAGCATACGCACCCGCATTCTCCTTGCCTTTCTCGTAATCTATGCAGTTCTTTTTTACAGCATCCTTGACTTCGTTGTCAACGAGATTCGCCCCCGCTACCTTGAAACCGTTGAAGAATCTCTCAACGATACAGCCATGCTCCTTTCCTCCCTCGTCGAAAGAGAACTGCGGGGTAGAAAAATATCTACAGAAGCCCTCCACGATATTTTCATGAAGGCCAGGGAAAAAAACATAAGCGCCCGCATCTACGACGTAAAAAAAACAAGGCTCAACCTTCATGTTTATGTTACCAATGAACGGGGCATTGTCATCTATGATTCGGATAACAATAAAAGGCT
This sequence comes from uncultured Leptospirales bacterium, assembly GCA_964534225.1. Lineage (GTDB taxonomy): Bacteria > Spirochaetota > UBA4802 > UBA4802 > UBA5550 > CAZHNW01. Next base: position 53,873 of record CAZHNW010000013.1, read on the forward strand.
CGGCAAAAATTTTTCCGAATGGAACGATGTCTTTCTGACTCTCCGGGGCATCTACGGGGCCCGTTCATCTGCAGAAGTTAAAGACAAGCCTTCAACAAATTCTCTCTATGTTGCTGCCCCCCTGCGGCGCAAGGATGAGATCATCGGCGTTCTTACGGTGATAAAACCGGAAAAATCAATACGCCTCTTTATTGAACTTGCCCGCCAGAAGGTAATTATTACCGGGGTACTTACCTGTTTCATCTTTATCTTTCTCAGCGTCATCATCAGTCTCTGGATCAACCGTCCAATACTGCGCCTGCGCGACTATGTCCTTGCCCTGAAAAACAACCGCCGCGTCTCCTTTCCCGCGCTTGAAAGCAGTGAAATCATTGAACTGGGCCATGTCTTCGAGCAAATGCGAGAAGAACTTGAAGGCAAAAAATATATAGAGCAGTATGTACAGTCCATGACTCATGAGCTGAAATCCCCCCTCACTTCGCTTATGGGGGCGGCAGAACTCCTCCAGGAAAAAATGGGAGAAGAGGACCGCAGAAAGTTTACCGAAAATGTTCTCAGTGAATCCCGCCGCATCAGGGAAATCATCGACAGGCTTCTTCTTCTCTCCGCCCTGGAAAACCGCAGTGAACTCGATAATTGTTCCATGATTTCATCAACAGCGTTGATAAAAAAAATCACAGGCAGTATGGAGCCCCAGGCGCGACAGAAAAAGATTACCATTAAAGATATCTCCCGGGAGGACATTCCCTTTGAGGCAGAAGGATTTCTCATCACGCAGTCGCTCATAAACCTCCTGCAGAATGCCCTTCAGCACAGTCCCAAAAATTCATCAATAAAAATAGAGGCGGCAGCCGATGGACAGGAGATCACCTTTACTGTCATCGATGAAGGCGATGGAATACCGGCATACGCATCGAAAAAGCTGTTTGACCGTTTCTATTCTCTTCCCCGCAGGGACAGAACCCGGGGAACAGGACTGGGCCTCACCTTTGTAAGAGAAACAGCGGAACTTCACGGGGGAAAAGCCACCCTTCAGAACAATCCCGCTGGAGGTGCCACTGCAACACTGACAATACCCCTGTCACAGGATTAACCAATCAATCCTGTGTTTAAGTCATTTTAAATTGACATCAACATGTCTCTGTGATAATTTCAAACTATCAAAATTCGGAGGACTACCATGAAAAAATCCGCACTCTTTTTAATTGCAACAGCAATTGTTTTTACCATTGCCGTAAAGCCCGCTTCAGCCGGGTTCTATATCGCCCCCAAGGCCCAGGTCGCCTACGGCTTTACTGATATGCATACTGATGGAGATATCAATCCCGGTCTTGGCGGTGGAGTTATTCTCGGTTTCGGAGTCATGAACATGATCGCAGTAGAGGCAAACGCGGCTGCTGTTTACTGGTTTACCGAGAGCAGTGACGTGACCTACCTTTATTTTCCCATCCATGTAGGGGCCAAAATCAGTTTCATGCCCCTTCTCGGTTTTGTGGGGGGTATCGGTTTTACCACCATGTACAGCAAAGTGCTTTCAGTCTCGAATACAGACAGCTATTTCTCTCTCTACGCGGGAATCGAGATATCCCTGGCAGGCCTTTTTATCCGTCCGCAACTCTACTACGTTGCCAGTGACAAGGCCAGTGTCTCAGGTATGCTTGAAGTGGGCTATCGATTCTGACAGATAATAATCCGAATCAAAAAATCCCGGCTGTGCCGGGATTTTTTGATTCTTCCTCTACCTTCACACTTCTTTCATAATCTTTTCACATACCTTCCTGTTATTTATACCAGATTTATCAGGGGACACTGTCTCAAAAGCCCCCTCCCCCACTGAGGGGTTTTATCTAAAAATTTGAAAGTCCCACAGGGGTGTCCGGGAGAAACGACTGGAGACCCCGGGATAGATTTAGTTGGGCAATGAAAAGTATATTGCTTAAATAACAAAAAAAAATAAAATAATGGAGGAAGTTCACATGCAGTCACCGGAAATACGCACGAATGTCCTGGCACGGGCAGGAGTTACCTGCATCATCGCCCTTCTGCTTCTCATACCTTTACAGATGGTAGCAGGCCTCATCGAAGAGAGAGAAATCCGCCAGAAAGAAGCTGTGGGGGAAGTAAACTCTCACTGGGGAGCAGCACAACAGATTACCGGCCCCTTTATAACTGTTCCCTTCAGGAACAGGAAAAACAAGAGAGAAAAACTTCTCTACATAATGCCTGACACCCTCGAGATAACAGGAAAAATCGTTCCAGAAAAACGGTCCCGCGGCCTCTACGATGTTATGCTCTACCGGGCAGAAGACCTGAAACTCTCAGGGACCTTCAAGGCATCGGACCTGCCCATGAAGAATAAAGACCTTCAGTGGCACAAAGCCCGCATAGTCATTGCCCTCAGTGATACACGGGGTATCCAGAAGGGCCTTTTTCTTAAATGGAACAATAGGAGGAGCCCCTTTCAACCGGGAACAGAAGAAACAGGACTTTTCACGCGGGTCATCAGCCCCCCAGTGAAGAAACCGACCGAAAAAAGACAAAAACAGACCT
>CAZHNW010000014.1:0-20726 GCA_964534225.1 uncultured Leptospirales bacterium
GTGATAAATGGTGTTAATCGCCTCCTTCTCGTTGCGGGCGAGAAGAAAAATCATCTGGTTCAACTGATCGACAAAGTTAAAAACTGCGGCATACTTTTTCATATTCTGCTCCTTTTATTCGCTTTTCTACAGGGGTAACGAATCTCGGGCATGAAAAAGTTGAATTTTTTTTACTTTTTTTAAAAAAATTTCATTCTCCACGGAGCCCCTTCCCTTCCTCAACTGCGGTTAATTTTGCATGCTTGACAGAAAAGGCCCCCGGGAGTATGCTTCACTGAATATATTTTCAGGAAGGTTATCGTCATGAAGGCATGGCTTGCCCGTAACAAAAAGATCCTTATAACCGTGGGGGTGGTTTCCCTCCTGCTTATTATTTCTTTGCTGATGCTCCTTTTTCTCCCCGGGCGGGAGGCACTGGTACGCGATCGTGAGGGAAGTTACTTCCGTGCACGCAATGTGCTGGTAGCAGGGCCGGTTGCCTTCATGGGGGCCTCGAAAAATAAATTCCGGTATCGCAAAAAGGCACTGGCCGACGAGGGCGAAAACTTCCCCCTCACCTTTTTTTCTCTCGATGATCTGCAGCGCATCGAATTTCTTGAAAAAGAAGACGATGAAAAAGACACCGGCGATATCCCCCCCTATTACCTGGGCACCTATAAAATTGTCGCCGCGGCGCACCGCGGGATACTCCGTCTCTGGATGCACAAGGGCCGTGTCTATGGCACAATCCGTTTCCCATACTGGGCGCGGGGCAAAGTCGAATACCTGAAGGGGGTACGGATCAGGGGGCGTTCCATCCGTTTCGTCAGGTCCATAACCACACTTAAAGAACAACGCCGGATTGGCTCGAGTTCATATTTCACTCAGGTCTACTACGGGAAATACTACAGGCGGGGACGGCAGATCAAGGGATACTACACCCGTAACGGTCACAGGGGCCTCTGGGAGGCAAAAAAATAGGGATACAAAAAGACCCTATTCAGAACGTTTTACATTGATCTCAAATTTTTCGTAGAGTTCATTGAAGGTATCAAGTATTTCTTCATCGAGGGCGTCAACCTCTTCGATACTGCCGTCCTGTTTTTTCATGAAAAGGCTTATCAGGGTCCCTGCCGATTCGTCATCCATGTTTCGCATAACAGAACTTATTTTTTCAAAATCAAGATTCAGATCGATGCCATCTTTGCCGGGGGTATGGCCCAGGCCGATAAGGGTCAGCATGATGGCGACATGAAAATATCTTTCCATGTCACGTTTCTGTTTCTGCAAAATATTAATATTATGCAGGAGTATCTCTTCAGACGCTTCGATGCGTGAACTCATGGTCTGTATAAGGGTCTGGGCAAACTCCACGTTGCTGCTGATAAGTGCATTGATGTTGTCCCTGTCTGCCACGGCAATGATACAATCCGTTACACACTCTGCCGTGTCATTGCGCAGCTGGTTGCCGATAATAGCCATCTCGCCAAAAACCTCACCGGGCCGCGCCTTTCCCATGATTATGGACTCTCCCCCCTGGGTGGTCTTGTAAAATTTTACTTCCCCCTTTTTCAGAAGGTAAAACTCCCTGCCCATGTCGCCCTGCAGGTAGACTGCTTCTCCCGCCTGGAGCAGTTTCTCCTCCTGCATGGTGGAGATGGGGCGCATAAAAAACCGCCGTGTACCCTCGAATCCCGGAAGTTTCAGGAGAAAGACAATACCCCGTGTTATCCGAAAAATGTAATACCGAAGGATAAAAAGGAGAAAACGAAAATCACGGGCCTTCAGTTTTACGACGGTACCGATGGCCTCCTGACGGTCCATGTGATTTTCCCAGACAACTTCCCCCCTGAGATATCGCGATGAGAAACGGGGGAACTCAAAGTGAAGGGTAAGCCCTGTACCCACGCCCATGGCCTCGGAGGTGCGGAGAAAACAGTTTGTCGCGGTAATATCATAAGTTATGAGATATTCCGTCATTATGTCATCGCCCTGCACCTCCACGTCAGAAATAATCGGCATCTTGATCTCAGACTTTTTAAAAAAGTTCGGATTTATAGCCCCCACCATTATTAGCATAAAAGATATTGATACAGGGAAAACCCCGAGAATAATAACTTCCTCTTCTTTTTTCATTACAAGGTCAAGGGCTTCTATTACCTGGTGCCCGTATGAGAGCCCGTAAATGGCAGCGATCATAAAGGTGATAACGAGTATTATCCTCAGGTACCCGGGGCGCCACACGAAAAATGCCACTTCCTCTGAACGGGGGGTTCCCATGGACCTGAGGATCCACCTTTCGTAGCGTTGCTGCCTGCTTACGGTAATCCAGTCTTCAAAACGGACAGCGAGAACATCAAGAATTTTTTCCGGCACCACTGTCTGTGACCGCGCAAGGAGAAATTCAAGAACCACGACAAGAAGGATGAGTAAAGGCGCGGCCAGGTAGGCTGCAGTTCCCCCGGCGATAAGAGCCGAATCAAAAAGGCCGTGGGTGACAAAGGCAAGAAGAAATCCCTTCATCAGGTAGTTAAGGGTATAGAGACGTGTTTTGCAAAGCCTGCTCATGCCAATATAATGTCCCATGATACCACAGGTCGTCAGATGCAGGGGGACGGTAAAGAGTATGCGCAGGATTATTACTCCCCGCCCGAAGGTTGCGGCGTAGAAAACATTTTCAACGGTAGAAAACCCGAGTCCCAAAAGCATTGCCGTAAGGGTCGCCTCCATAACGGTAAATTCAGGAAAATACCGCTGAAGGAGGATTATAATAATAAAGGCACCGGTTTTTTCCACCAGTGCCGCGTTTAAAAATCCCACCGAAAGAGCGTCAAGGGACCTGAAATGTTCATAGATCCAGGGAGATATGAGAATCAGTATCAGGGCAAAGGCAATACCGGAAAGATAGGCTTCGATATGCTTACTGATAACCGGTTTAAAGGTAAAGTAACGAAGATAAATAAGGTAAAAAACCGGAACCGGCAAGAGGGCAAGCAGAATGCGTTCAATCATATCGCGGGCAATACCTCCCTGATCTGAATAAAGCTGTAATAAAGCTTATTCAATTATATCAGAGAGGGAACTCAGTTCAAGGACCCTTTCAATTCTTTCAGAAAGATTTATCAGTTTGAGCTGTTTCTCTTTTTCTTTCAGTGTCTTTGAGAGAGAAAGAAGAACTCCTATGCCGGAAGAATCAAGATAGCCCACGTTAGTAAAATCAACCACGATGTTCTTATCATTCTTGTTGACGATATCAAGAAGACGCTCTTTGAGGCCCTTCATGGTGATCATCTCGATATCGCCATTAATTGCAATTGTAATGACATCCCCGGTTTCTGTTGTTTGAATGTCCATCTGTTACTCCTTGGTAAAAGGGAAGTTTTTCTGCCTGCAGCATAAAACAAGAATGCACCATCCTGAGCTTTTTGTCCAGTTAAATTTGCGTTGATGAGAACTTTCCCCGGCCGGGGGCCGGGGAAAGCGAATTGAATAAAGAGGTTTAAAAGAAGGACGTTTAATTATTTTCTACGGGCAAATTTCTTTCCATAAAGAGTCTCGGCACGCCGGTAAAACTTCTCCTGGTTTACATACTTTTTAGCTCCGACGGCAGTCTCATAGGGATGTTTTTTTGCTGCAATATTTACCATCCAGGCTGGAACGGATCCCCCCAGATCGGCATGTACCCTGTAACTGACTTCAAGCTTCCCATCATTTATCTCCCGAAAGGTAAACCCCCCTGTCAGTTTTGGCATACGCACATACCCGGAGTTTTTCTTATAATCGCTGTCAATAGAAGTAAGCGTTACAGAACCACAACGTTTTTCCATATCCCATTCGCTTTTCACCCTTACCACCAGGTCGCGGTCAGTCACCAGGGGCATATCCAGCACGAAATACATGATATACTCGTGATCATTGATTTTCTTTATCACGTAGAGTTTTTCGCACATCCCGTACCACTTATGGTAACAGTCGCAGTCCTTGACCAGTTCAAGACCCACTTCGAAGGGAACATCAACAGTCCCCCTGGCAAGAAGTTCACGATACTTAGACCCTTTAACAGACCGGGCAAAAACCTTTACACCGTTTTTGTTCTTGATCAACTTCCAGGGTTCTGCTTTCGCCTTCTGTCCAGCACCTGCAAAAAGAGAAGAAACGGCGCAAACCAGGAGACAACATGAAACCAGTGAAACAATCTTTCTCCCTTTCATAGAATCCTCCCGTTAATGATATTTAATTGAATACATTGAAAACATGGGACCGCCCGGTTGAAGACGAGATTGGCCACCCTCGTCTTCAACCGGGCATGGCATGACGTTTAATCGACTTTTTCTACAAGAAGCGCTCCTGCATTGCCAAAGGCACCACAAAGGGAAGCCATACCATACTTCTCATCGGGAAAATCTGACTTCATTATATTGAGAAGGGTTATAAGTATACGCGCTCCTGACTGTCCCAGGGGATGTCCCAGGGCGATGGCCCCTCCCCAGACATTGGTGCGGTCAAAGGGGGCGTTTTCCTTATCGAGTTTCAGCTCACGTATACATGCCAGGGACTGGCTGGCAAAGGCCTCGTTCAGTTCAATGGGACCGATGTCTGACGGAGTAAGCCCTGTTTTCTCAAACAGTTTTGTCACCGCCGGGATGGGGCCGACACCCATGACTGTAGGATCACACCCTGCAAGGACACCATACCCGTAACGATGTGTATATTCCAGGCCCAGTTCATCAGCCTTTTTTCTGCTCATCATGAGGAGAGCGCATGCTCCCTGCGTCAGGGGTGATGCCGTTGCTGCGGTAACAACACCGCCGGGTTTAAATGACGACATCATTGTTTTCATTTTCTCACGGTCAACCTTGTCACGGATCCACTGATCCTTTGCCACAGTCATTTCGTTTCCCGCCTCATCGTGCCCCTGCACGGGAATGATCTCCGCGTCAAACTTGCCGGCATCCCTTGCCTCTGCAGCCTTCATGTTCGACCAGGCCGCCATGTTTTCCATATCGTCACGGGAAATATTCCACTCTTCGGCCACCTTTTCTGCTGTGGCACCCATGAGCAGGTCAGCACCATTGTAATACTCTAAAAGGCGGGGGGGGAAGTTCATGTTTGACCCCATGGGCACTTTTTCCATGTCCTCAACGCCTGCGGCGATCATTATGTCCGCCTCACCGGTCATAATTGCCCGTGCCGCGTGCATTGTGGCTGACATTCCGGAAGGGCACTGGTTTGTCAGTGTATTGGTCGGCACAGAATCTGGATAACCTGACGCGAGCCAGGCAAGGCGGCCAATATCATTCTGCATTCCGGAAGGATTAGCACATCCGACAAAGAGGGCATCAATCTCCTCAGGTTTTATACTTTTGTTTCTTTCAAAGAGAGCCCTGTAGACTTCAGTAAGAAGTTCATCAGGCCTGTTATTGCGCAACCAGCCCTTTGCATTATGGGCCCTCCCGTTAGGGGTTCTTACACCATCGATAAAGACACATTCCTGCATATTTTTTTCTCCTTTAATTATCTAAAACCGCCCCTGCTTCAGCAGCTGCTCTTTCACGAAGCAGTTTCTTATTAACCTTCTGTACTTCTGTCAGGGGCATTTCATCGATCAGAAAGACATGGCGGGGAACTGCATACTTTGCCACCTTCTCCCTGAGAAATTCAACAATTTCATCGGAACTGATATCATCCCGGTATTTTTCCAGTGGCTGTATAAAAACCGCCACTCGTTCACTGCCTTCACGTGCCGGATCAGGAATTCCCACCACAGCGGCGACCTCAACTTTTTCATGTCCCATCAGGATGTCATCAAGTTCACGCGAGTAAACCTTGAAACCGGAAACAATGATCATATCCTTTGTTCGGTCAACGATATAGAAATAACCATTCTCATCAACCCTGACTACGTCACTGGTATGAACGAATCCCTCGTCATCGAGTCCTTTACCTGCATCAGGCCAGTATCCAAGCATGCGCTGAGGTCCACGCAGAAGCATTTCACCCTTTCCGCCCGCAATAACCTCTTCCCACGACAACTCCCTGCCGTTTTCGACATCAACAAGCTTGACTTCGGTATCAGGAAAGGGAACACCGATGGTACCCCTTTTTTCCTTCTTCCGTTTTCCAGGCTTCTTTTTACGCGTCATGCGAAACTGTAATCCCAGCACCCTGGTAAAAAGCCAGCCGAAATTTCGGGGGCCCAAAAGACGAATTACCCTGTTCAGCAAAAACCTGTTTGGCGGAAATCCCAGCAGTGCGTTTACTATCCTGAGATTGATTCTACCCCCCAGGAGCCTCAAAAGCAGAGAGGTATTGAGGTGGGAAGTTGGAGACATTTCTGAAAGCCCATAGCCTTCCATGATACCGCCACCTGATTTTTCCTCGTACTCCTGCTGCGTCTGCGTCGGGAGAGGAGCCGATCCGGAAATTCCCAGCATACTGATTCCCTTGAGTTCTTTTTTGGATAGTTCCATGAACTGTGTGGGTACACCAAACTGTATAACAGGATAATAATCCCGGATCATTTTGACCATTGCAGCGGTATCACGGGGCTCCGGTACAAGGAGCTGGTTGAATCCGAAAAGAGTCATGGCGTGCATAATAACATGTCCATAACTGTGAAAAAAGGGAAGCCCCAGGAGTACAGACAGTCCCCCGCGGGCGACAAGACCAATCTGCCCCAGGGCATATTGAGTCTGTACTGAATTTGCATTAATGTTGCCATGGGTCAGCATACACCCCTTGGGAAGTCCCGTTGTCCCCCCTGTAAAAAGAAGGGTCTCGATATCTTCATCAACGTTATACTCGATATCGGGAGGAGAGGGAGGTGTTTTTTTAATCAGCGAAGTCATCCAGGCGGTTTCCATTACACCGTCTACATAATATTCATCCTCAGATTCTGCCAAATCTACAGTTCGTGATCCGTAATCATCAAGTTTTGTTAGGACAAGATACTTAATGCTGCTTTTTTTTAACAGTCCCCTGATCTTTTTAACATGTTTGGCAAGACAGATCATCAGGCGGGGAGCGCTTTCTTCAATTTTGTGAGCCAGTGTCTCAGCCGGCTCGAGCTCACTGCAGGGAACCTGAACCAGGCCCGCCCGTGAAATGGCATAATCAGCAAGAATAAACTGTATCGAAGTGGGAAGAATGGTCACCACTCTCTCCCCTTTCTTTAGACCGTACCGGAAAAATGCCGCAGCAAGACGTTCAACATTTTCCTTAAGTTCAGGGTATGTCATTTTATAGTCATACTGAACAATACCATTTTTTTTGAACTTTCCAGCCGTCTCTTCGAGGATGTGCCAGACAGGTTTACTGCTGTAAGGCCTGAGAGTTTTTGGAATACCCAGAAGGCGGTATTCATTTTTCCAGGGTACGTCCAGATAATTCACAGATTAAGCCTCCCTCACTTCCAGAATAATAAAATATACAGGGAGGCAGACTGCCACGCATACGAATTGCAGTTGCTGACCATCTGCCACACCTGTTCATTAAAAATTACATCTAAACTGCCTGGCGGGAAAATCCCCCCTTTAAAACTGGCACCTCTCTTTAACTGGATCAGGAAAACAGAGGTTGTGTAGACATGGCAAACCCCATATCACCTTCGATTTTCATTGCACCAGACATGAAAAGATTTACAGGATTTGTTTCTCTTCTCATAAGGGCTGATGTGTCTGCGGCGCTCATTTTAAAAACAGACTGGGGGGATGTGGCGCCGTTCAGTATCGCCTCAATATTAAAAACAGACCCATCATCATTGCTCACCTCGGCGACAAAACTTCCCCGCAGGGTACTTATAGCATTATACTTGGCCCTGTTGAGATCCTGCTGTACTCCCAGTATCATATCGAGGTTGCCTGTTTCGATCATCTTTTTAAGATCATCCTCTGATACTTTCATGCGAAGCATTGCCTCACTTATATCATCTTCGCTGACACTGACTTCTTCACCGTTTTTAAGAACGTAGCTGTAAGTGGCGGGACCGACTTCTACTACCATACTGATTTCTGTTCCGTTGAGTTCCGCCTTTGAGTTATTTTCCGCAAGCATCTGTTTTGCAGTAGAAGGCATTACCTTCAACAGCAGATCCTGTATCGAAGTATCCTTTGGGACATCCGGTAATTGTGACATATTGTTCCTCCTGAAATTTATACTGACATATCAGTTCTGTAAGTACTGACATGTCAGTACTACTTTATATAAAATGTCAAGAACTTTTCTCGAAACACACCGAAAAGAACAGGAAAAGACCGCCATCTTTCTGAAAAAAAATTGACAGGAAACAGGAACATCTGCTATTTGAAGACAAAAGACCCCGCACTCCCGGCCTGCCGGGACCAGCGTTCATGCACTCATTCGATACTGGCGGGGTATTTTTACTATAAATACATGCCTGCACAGCAGGCTATCCGATGCTGCCTTCTGCAGCAACAAACAGAAAGAAAATGTAACTCTGTGTGGGGGATATATGTCACGGGCAGCAGAAACCAGAAACAAAATTCTCGAACAGGCCAAGCGCCTCTATTCGCAGACGGGTTATTTTAACACCCAGATTTCAGACATCATCCGGGAGGCAAAAATCGGCCGGGGGACTGTCTACCAGTATTTTAAAAACAAAGAGGATATCTTTCTCACCCTTCTTGAACAGTTTTACCAGGAATGGGTCGCTGAGAGCAATATCAGCTTTAAGACAGAAGAGCTTACCGCGATGAAACCCGAAGATTACCTTCTTTTGCGCATCGAACAGACCCTGCATTACTTCGCATCAGACAACGACAGAACAAATATCATTCTCAGGATATCCCTTGGTCTCGGAGGAGATTTTGAATCCAGCATCAAGCGTATCGAAAAAAGGCTCACTTCACTTATCAGCAACGACCTGAAACTGGGCATCAGAAACGGGCATATCTCTGAAGACCTTGATCTTGATCTCACCTCTAATTTTATAGCCGGTGCCCTTTTTCGTGTTGGCTATCATTATTTTTCCCGTGACCGAAAACAGAAAAAAGTCCGCGATATCAAAAAAATCGCAAAAAAGACCACTGCCCTCATCGGATCCGGCATATTTTAAAAAAATGTATTGACAAACCTTTCACCTGGTGAGCAATTCAGTACTGACATGTCAGTTCCTAATATATCAGGAGGAGACGATGAGTGAAAACAACCTCTGTTTTTCCCTTTCGGAAGAACAGCAAATGATGAAAGATACCGCCGCCCAGCTCACAACGGATATCATTCTTGATGATGCCCACCGCATGGATGAAGAAAAAGATATACCTGACGAATATCTCGCAAAGATTTGGGAGCTGGGGCTGAGCATATCACCTATACCTGAAGACTTCGGAGGATACGGCATGCCCGCATCTCCCGTACTCAATGCTGTAGTTCTTGAAGAGCTGAGTGCAGGAGACATGGCATTTGCCATAGCAGCGATGCTCCCCTCTGTCGCTATCAACATACTGAATGACGCGGGAAATGAAGAACAGAAAAAAGAATTCCTTCCCCTGTTTATTTCTGATTCATATTCAACCGGAACAATAGCCATCAATGAACCGGTTTTCAATTTCGATGCCGCCACTCCACAGACCATGGCCGCCCTCTCAGGGAATGATTATATCATCAGCGGACAAAAATGTTTTGTACCCCTTGCCGAAAGAGCCAGCCACATTATCATTGCTGCCATGACTGAAGAAGGCCCTTCCCTTTTTATTGCCGAAAACAGCAGTTCGGGCATCACCATCGGTGAAAGAGAAAAAAACCTCGGACTCTACGCCCTTCCCACTTACGGAGTAACATTTGATAACTGCAAAATTCCCGCATGCAACAAAATTGGAGACAGCAGCGACTACCATAAATTTTTAGAAAAAAGCAGAATCGCCATCTCCGCGGCAGGTACCGGCGTGGCACGTGCATCCTACGAGTATTCCCGGGACTATGCACGGGAGAGACAGCAGTTTGGAGAGCCAATAGGAACCCGCCAGTCCGTTGCCTTCATGATCGCGGAAATGGCTTATGAGGTCGATGCCATGCGTCTGCTCACATGGAAAGCCGCCTCAAGCCTGGAAAATGGAATCGATGCCCGCCGTGATTCATATCTTGCCAGGCTCTACTGCGGGGACATGGCCATGAAAATCGCCGACTACGGCGTACAGGTAATGGGAGGACACGGCTATGTCCGGGACCACCCCGTTGAACGCTATTACCGAAATGCCCGGGGGATCGCCATCCTCGAGGGCCTTGCCACCGTTTAACCAGATAAGGAGGTCATACAATGGTAAACCTTGCAACACCACAATATATTGACAGTATGCGTACCAGCCTCAACAGCCTTGCAAAAGGGGTCATACGCCCCATTGCCCGCAAGTATGACGAGGCTGAACATGAATATCCGAAGGAACTTGAAATGTTCCGCTCCATGAAGGTCATGGGGGGAGGTTCAAAAAAGAAAAAATCAACTTCAGCTAATGGAAAAGAGAGCGAAAAATCTTCAAAACCCAAAAAAGGCGTAAATCTCGGGACAGTTGTCACCATCGAGGAGATGTGCTGGGGAGACGCTGGTCTGCTTCTCTCCATACCAAACGCCGGTCTCGGCAATGCCGCCATAGCTGCAGTAGCCACAGAAGAACAGCTTGCCCGCTTTGGTGACAAGTGGGCCGCCATGGCCATTACCGAGCCGGGATCAGGATCAGATTCAGGTTCAATTACCACAACAGCACGCCTCGATGGTGACCACTATGTTCTCAATGGAGAAAAAATCTTTGTTACCTGTGCTGACCGCTGTGACGTTGTTGTCGTCTGGGCAACAGTAGACAAAAAGGCCGGCAAAAATGGAATAAAATCCTTCGTCGTCGAAAAAGGGACCCCCGGCTTCCGTCTTGAAAACCTGGAACATAAACTCGGGATCCGCGCCTCTGACACGGGGACCTTTGTGCTCGATGAATGCCGTGTACCGAAGGAAAACCTCCTGGGAAGCGCCGAAGTAAAAACAGAGACAGAGGGCTTCAAAGGGGTCATGAAAACCTTTGACAATACACGCCCCATGGTTGCCGCCATGGCAACAGGCATCGCCCGTGCAGCCATAGACTTTACACGGGAAAAAATCGAAGAAGGCGGGTATAAACTCTCCTATGATAAAAACCCTAACAGTATCAGCAGTATCGAAAAAGAATTCCACCTGATGGAGGCCCACCTCGAGGCGATGCGGCTTCTCACCTGGCGTGCAGCCTGGATGGCAGACAACGAAGAATTCAACAATGTAGAAGCGTCGATGTCAAAGGCAAAGGCGGGACGTTATGCCACCCTCATCACGCAGAAATGCTGTGAACTCCTCGGCCCCCTGGGATTCAGCTGTGAATACCTTGCGGAAAAATGGATGCGTGACAGTAAAATCATGGATATTTTCGAAGGGACCGGGCAGATACAGCACCTCATCATTGCGCGAAATGTTCTTGAATTTTCCAGCAAAGAATTAAAATAATATAAAAAATATAAATAAAGGAGTTCATTATGAATATCGATGGTGTAAAAAAAATTGCAATTATCGGTTCCGGGGCCATGGGTCATGGCATCGCACAGGTCTGCGCCATGGCAGGCTACCAGGTCTCCATGAAAGACATCAAGCAGGAATTTCTTGACAATGCCATGGAAAAAGTCTCTGACTCCCTGAAGTTCCTGGTGGGGAAAGGAAAGATAACCCAGGAAGACTCCGATAATATTCTCCAGAAACTTCTTACCACAACCATGGATACCGCAGAAGCGGTTAAGGACGCCCAGATCGTCATCGAGGCGGTACCTGAAATCATGGACCTGAAAAAAAAGGTCTTCACAGAACTTTCTGATCTCGCGGCAAAAGATGCAATCCTTGCCACCAACACTTCAACCATGTCCGTTTCTGAGATCGGCTCTGTTGTTGATGATCCTACACGTTTCGTGGGAATGCACTTCTTCAATCCCGTAACGAGAATGAAGCTGGTGGAAATTATCTACGGTAACAAGACCTCTGATGAAACCGTTGACCTTCTCTGTGCCGTTTCCGAGAAGTGCAACAAGATACCTGTCAAGGTACTGAAAGATCATCCGGGATTTATTGTTAACCGCATCAGCGCCCCGAACCAGGCACTCCTGAGCGCCATTCTCGATGAGGGAAAAATAAAGCCCGCACAAATCGACAGCAAGATGAAACAGCTCGGCGTCAAGATGGCCCCCTTTGAAACAGCTGACTTCGTCGGTATCGATGTTTTCTGTCACACCCTCAACTATTACGCAGAAACCCTTTCTCCCCAGTACAAACCGGGAAAGGTTCTCAGCGAAAAGATGAAAAACAATGAGCTGGGCATGAAAACCGGCAAGGGTATCTACAACTGGGAAAACGGCAAGGCCGTTATCGATGAATCTTCCCAGACCGAGGAGATCACACCGGTCCACTTCATGGCTATCCAGGTCAACGAAGCAGTCAAGGTTTTCAAAGAGGGTATTGCCGCTTCAACGAGCGATATCGATGACGGCGTCAAGTACGGCATGAATGCCTTTGCAGGCCCCTTTGCCCTTGCATCAGGAATGCCGCCCGAGCAGCTAACAGAGGCATTGAACTTTTTAAAGGCCCGTTACCATCTCGATTTCCTGACTCCCGAACCTGAAATCGTTGACGGTTCATTCAAAACACTGGGCAAATAAAAAACCTGAAAAAAGCAATTGGGGGGGGAAGTTTTTTCCGAGGAGACTTCCCCGTCATTTCCTGCACAGTTCAGGCAGGTCTAAAACCAGGAGGAAACAATGGCTGACGAAGTACTTTTCGAATCAATAGATGGCGCCGGACTCATCACCATCAACAAGCCGAAGGCAAACCAGCTCAGCGGCGAAGTCTTCGAAAGAATCCGCAAACTTCTCGATGTATGCGAACTCGACAACAGCATCCATGCCATTATCATCACCGGTTCAGGAGAAAAGATTTTCTGTGCCGGCGCCGACCTTTCAAGCGGTTTCGGCGACTACAATGCTGTCGACTTTCTCAAAAGGGGACAGGATGTCTGGAACAAGATCGAGGACTACCCCAAGCCGGTTATTGCCGCCATGAACGGCCACGCCCTGGGAGGGGGATTTGAACTTGCCCTTGCCTGTCATTTCAGAATTCTGAAAAAAGGCTCACGCGTGGGCCTCACCGAGACCAATCTCGGCATCATGCCGGGCTATGGGGGAAGTTTACGCCTTCCCCGCATAGTGGGCAGGGCAAAGGCCCTTGAAATGATGCTCTTTGGAAAACAGATCGACGCCGAAGAAGCCCTGGCCCTGGGTGTTGTCAACTCCCTCTGCGAAGAGGGGAAGGTACTCGACGAGGCAAAGGAACTGGTCGCTGCCCTGCGTAAGCGGCCGCCCCTGTCAGTAAAGGCAATCCTGAAACTCATGGCAATGGAAGGATCCATTTCACGGGACCAGCACCTCAAGATCGAAAGAGAGGAACTGGCAAAACTCTTCACCACCAAGGACATGATGGAAGGAATGATGGCCTTTGCCCAGAAACGGGACCCCGAGTTCAAAGGCGAATAAGAGTAATCACATTAGATAAAAAGGGGGCCGTCCCGCAGGGGCGGCCCCCCTTTTTTTTTATCTTTTTTGAAATTTTATTTTTTCGAAGGGAAAAAACCTTTTATATTCCGATCAATTTCCACGAAACGTTTTCCACTGCGTTGCCAGAAGGCGCGGTAGAGACCGGTATGTTTTCTTCCTGTCTGCCGGTAAAAACGTCGAAGCCTTTCCAGGAGATTCTGAATTTTGTCCTTGTCGGAAGTCTTAATTTTTTTTCCCACGGGAAGGGTATAAGAAGCATGAACTTCCCCCTTTTCATCTTCTGTGGCTTTTACCTCACGTGTAAAAGATTCAACAGGATAGAGATATTTTTCTTTTTGTCCGCTGTGGGCGAGAATGTCGGGCATCTCCCATTTCAGGGCTATGCGAAATCCCTCTTCGTGGACACGGTGAATTTCATGGGAGGCGGGTCGTTTCAAAACCGGCACTGTCGCGGCGCGGTAAACTTCCCCCCCCTGCTTTTTTAAAAATCCCCCCTTTACCCTGTGTGCCTTGCCTGCAACCATGACACCGCCTGCACGGGAACGGCGGCGCATGGCATGAAAAACCGCTGTTACGTTGTGACGCGTCAGCATGTACCGGGGCACCTGGTAGGCATCAAGGGCACTCCCCGGGTTTACTGATGCCGGTTCAACGGTAAAGGCGTAACGGTATCCCGCCTTATGCACCAGTTCAATGGTTTTGCGGCACCGCCCCCCGTAGGGATAAACAAAAACATCAACGGTGATACCGAGCTTTTTCTGCAGTATCTTTCGAGGCAGAATAATTTCACGACGAAAGGAAACCGGGTCCCTCAGGTAAAGCTTTCTGTTCAGGTGCAGATGGTAATAACCGTGGGCGGCAATGGCACAACCGTCACGCTGCAGGCGGCGCAGCTGTTCCCAGGTGAGGGCATATTTTTTTTTGCCAATAACGGCCGGGTATATAGCCAGAAGAGGATAGATCCCCATGGGTTTCAAAACATGATAAAATGCCGCATAACAACTCCGGTTGCCATCATCAACAGTGAGAAGTACATTTTTTTTCCCCTGGTAATGCCCCTGCCTGAAATCATCAAGGGTTATAAACCGGTACCCCTCTTTCTTAAGACGATGACACTGGCTCCGAAGTTCATCGAGACTGAAACAGTACTGGTTGTTTTTTCGCAGAAAGGCATGATAGGCGAGAACATGCACCTGGTCCCCATTCCCCCCCGAAGAGAGAAGAAGAGACGAGGCCAGTATGACGGCGCTGATCATGGTCTACGCCCCGCTGCCCGTTACTCGAATTCCTTTTTTACTTCTGCCCTGATAAGGGCCTTTCGCTTATCACGGTTCTTTTGATAATCAGACACTGTGGCGGCAACGGATTCTTCAAGCATGTTAAAATATATCCTGTACGAAGGAAGTATATATTTTTTCATGTGTGTATACTCGTTCCAGTCCTCGTCTTTTCGTGCATCTTCCATCTTGTACTCGATGATGAGCTTCATGCGGAACATCTTCTCGTAGAAGGCCGTAACTTCTTCGGACTTGAAACCGGCAAGTGCCTTTTCCATCAGGGGCTTTTTCTTTTCAGCCTTTCCCTTGACGGTACTGTGGGAAAAAACATAATCTATTTTAAGATCTGGATCAAAGCCGCTGCCAAAACCGATGGCATCGGTGGTCTTTTCCAGGATGACTTTTTCCCTGGCGGTAAAATATTCGCTCTCCTTTTTGAATATCCTGTAGTAGGTGGCACACTGGGCCAGGAAAAGGGGCACCAGCAGCAGTATCAGTATCTTTTTCTTCACCATTCTCTCCTTTTCATTAAATCATGTCTCTAAAAACTCATCTCGCATGAGCATATCACTTTCAATATCACAGGCTGCCCTGCGTCCCGTGACTTTTTCTTTTTCAGCCGGTGAGATTCCCACACCCGGCCTGAGGGCAATAATATCTTCATCAGTAATGACTCTGCCTGCGGGAATACGGCGTCGGGCAAAGAGACTCCGCCGGGCTCCCCGGGCGATTTCCTCTTCCGCCACTCCAAAGTCGATATCGCCCTCACCTGCTATGGTTATCGCCTCTTCGACTCCCTCTATTAGGGCAGAAAAGGCCTGCGGTGTTACGGAAAGGGCCCTGTCCGGGCAGTCATAACTTTCGTCGATGGTAAAATGCTTTTCAAAAATCCGCGCTCCCAGCATCGAGGCCAGGCGGGCCAGGTCACTTCCCTCAGAATGATCAGAAAAACCGACATCTTTCCCGAAACGAGCATGGAGGCGGGTAATACGGTTCAGGTTCGCCTTTTCCGGGTCCAGGGGATAATTCGATACACAATGAAGAAGAACCACGTCACACCTCCCATCAAAGAGGTCAAGGGCGGTGGCAATTTCACCTTCACGGGCCATGCCCGTGGACATCAGGACCGGTCGTTCTGTGGCGGCAATCCTTTCAAGGAGGGCCAGGTGTGTCACCTCCGAGGAGGCAACCTTGTAAAGGGACACTGGTATCTCTTCAAGAAAGTCGACACTTCCCACCGAAAAGGGTGAAGAGAAAAAAATGACTCCTTCCTCTCCGGCAACCCGCGCCAGCTCCCTGTACTGGTCCATGCTGAAAGAGAATTTTTTGAAAAATTCAACGGTTTCATCATCGCGAAAGGACTCCCTCCCCTCCTCCATGAGGGCTTTACCGTAGGGAGATACCAGCTCTTCGGGAAAAATCGTCTGAAATTTGACCGCATCCGCCCCGGCACCGACGGCGGCACGGATCATTGCAGCTGCCATATCCGGATCACCATTATGATTCAGGCCTATTTCTGCAATATAGCGCCCCTTTCTGCGGGGATCCCTCTGAAGCATGTCCATAATCACATTCATTAGTTCTTCCTTCTCTGCTATATATACCTGCGGGGCATGACGGGCAAGCAGTTTTTTCTCTTTCTTCCTTCTCTCCGCTGCCTTTAAAAATAATTGACAGAATTTAATTTCATAAACTATACTATATAATCAAGATACAGCATATAGGCTCAATGCATCTATTTCGATTAAAATCATGCTCCTTATCAGGCATGATTTTAATAATTAAAAGATAAAAAAAATATAAGAGGAAGTGATGGACAAAAAATTTTTAATCTCTATCGACCTTGGAACAACCGGTAACAGGGTGTACTGCTTCAGCGAAGCAGGGCAACCCATCTCAAACGCTTACAGCGAGTTCACCCAGCATTTTCCCAAAGCGGGATGGGTTGAACATGACGCAGACGAAATATGGGATTCAGTGGCAAAGCTGATACCTGAAGCAATCGAAAAGGGCGGGCTTGATTCAAAAAACGCCCTCGGTATCGGCATCACTAACCAGAGGGAAACAACCGTTCTCTGGGACAAAACAACAGGTAAACCTGTTTACAATGCCATTGTCTGGCAGTGCCGGCGCACTACCGACATCTGTAATGACCTGAAAGAAAGGGGCCTTGAAAAAAATTTCAGGGAAAAGACAGGCCTTGTTATCGATGCCTATTTTTCAGGGACAAAGATCAAGTGGATATTTGACAATGTTCCCAAGGCACGCAGCCTTGCCAGAGAGGGACGGCTCCTCTTTGGCACCATTGATACATGGATACTCTGGAAGCTGACGGGAGGGAAGTCACACAAGACGGACTACACCAATGCTTCACGAACACTCATATTTGACATTAAAAAGAAAAAATGGTCAAAAGAGCTGACTAAAATACTGGATATCCCTGAATCAATTCTGCCGGAAGTCACCAATTCAGCATCTAATTTTGGCAAAACGCTTGGCGTCAACGGCCTTCCTGACGGTATAGTCATCGGCGGCATTGCCGGTGACCAGCAGGCTGCACTGGTGGGCCAGAACTGTGTCTGCCCCGGTACCCTGAAAAACACCTATGGTACAGGATGTTTTCTTCTTATGAACGTGGGCGAAGAATTTCTTATTTCCCAAAACGGCCTTCTTACCACCCTGGCATGCGACACAAAGGGGCGACCGGTCTATGCCCTTGAAGGATCAGTCTTTATAGGCGGTGCCGTTATTCAGTGGCTCCGTGATTACATGAAGTTTTTTCAAAGAAGTTCAGAATCAGAAGGAATGGCCACTTCGCTTTTCACCAAAGAGGATGAAGTGGTACTTGTACCGGCCTTTGTCGGTCTCGGCGCCCCCTACTGGAAAATGGATGCCCGTGGAGCGATTTTCGGTCTGACGCGTGATACAACAAGAGAACAGATTATCAGGGCGGCACTGAAATCCATAGCCCTTCAGTCAATGGATGTCATCGAGGCAATGCAGTCTGATACAGGAAAAACAATTAATGAACTCCGAGTAGATGGTGGGGCCACACAGAACAATTTCCTGATGCAGTTCCAGGCGGATATTCTCGGCATCCCTGTACTGCTCCCGGCCATAACTGAATCTACGGCCCTGGGCGCGGCATACCTTGCGGGTATCACCGCAGGCCTCTATAAAAATATTGAAGAAATAGCAGAGACAAATAAAATCGCGACACATTTTGACCCGGTCATGAACGATTCCGTACGGTCAGGCCAGATCAAAATCTGGAAAGAGGCGATTAAAAGACTTTTATAAGCGAGCACGATCCCCGCAGCGCCCATCGGGCGTTGCGGGTTAAACATATTTAACCGGAGGACACCCATGGCAAAACCATTACTGGGAGAAATACTGTTGGAAAACGGTGAGATCACACAGGATCAGCTTGATAAGGCCCTGGAAGTTCAAAAGAATGAAGGGGGGTTGATCGGGATAATCCTTGTCACCCAGGGGGCCATATCGGAACAGCTCCTGGTAAAATATCTCGCACTCCAGGCGGAACGCGTAACAAGCCAGAATTCATAAACTGAGATATACCGGTCAGTGCAGTTTTCTTTAAAACTTCCCTGGCCGGCATTTATCACACTTTGATTTCTTCGAGCCAGCCGTGTGTATCTTCGATATCTCCCGTCTGGACTTTCACAAGCCTTTCATAGAGTTCAGTGATCTTTTCCCCTGCATTGACGCCATCTCCAAAGACAAACTCTTTGTCCCTGTATTGTATATGGCTTACAGGGGTAATGACAGCGGCTGTTCCCACGGCCCCAACTTCATCAAATTCAGACAGTTCTTCAACAGGGACAGGACGCCGTTCTACTTTCAGTCCGATGTCCCCTGCGAGGATACCAAGACTGTCATTGGTAATGCTGGGAAGAATTGACCGTGAGGAAGGTGAAACATAGGTATTTCCCTTGATGCCGATGAAATTAGAGGTGCTGAATTCATCAATATACTTTCTTTCACCTGAATCGAGATAGAGAACAACAGGAAAGCCCTTTTCTTTACCGAACTGCCCCCCGCCGAGCCCCGCAGCGTAATTACCCCCTACTTTGCAGTCTCCTACACCATGGGGAGCGGCACGGTCAAACTCTTCTACGATAAGGGCTTTTACCGGATTGAATCCCCCCTTGTAATAGGGGCCGACAGGGGTCGCGAGGACAACAAAAAGATATTCATCTGCGGGGCCAAGGCCGACCTTGGGGCCGGTACCTATTATAACCGGCCTTATATAGAGGCTGGCACCGGTACCGTAGGGAGGGACAAAGCGGGCATTGGCCTGGACAACCTTTCTGACAGCATCAAGAAACAGGCCCTCGGAAACGGGCGGTATAAAAATCCTCTCGCAGCTCTTTTTCAGACGTTGCGCATTGGCAACAGGGCGAAAAACAACAATTCTGCCATCTGAGGTCTCAAAGGCCTTCAGTCCCTCGAAAGCCTGTTGCCCGTAGTGAAGTGCCGGGGCTGCCATGTGGATTGAGATATTCTCATCGGAAACAAGCCCGCCTTCTGACCAGCTGCCATCTTTCCAGGTATAGCGGATATTATAATCAGTTCTCAGGTACTCAAAAGAAAGATTTTTCCAGTCGAGGTCGGCCTTTTGTCCAGTAGTCATGGTCAATAAACTCCCTTGTTTATATAGAATGAAATAATCTGGCAGTGCCCTGAAGGACAGAGAACAGAGTTGTCAGCATAATGAAAATAAGCAAAAAAAGTCAAGTAGAAACAAAGTGGAAAACTTCCCGCCACTTTGAACTCAGGTATGAATTATCCACTATACAGGGATGGACCGGCACATGCCCCGCCGGGGGGTTCTGTATTATAAAGACGAACTACTTCCGACCAAAAAGAACGATAAAATCATTGCAGAAAATTTATTGGTATAATAATGTGTGCAACACTACAAAAGCAGAGTAAAATAGATAAAAAACCATGAACATTAAAAATGCCTTCATCACCTCAGGCCGTGCCCTGTCTAAAAATAAAATGAGATCAGCCCTGACCAGTATCGGTATCATCATTGGAGTTTCTTCTGTCATCGTCATGATCGGCCTCGGCAGCAGCGCAAAAATAACTGTTCGCAACAAGGTTTTCAGCTACGGCAGCAACGGCATGGCGGTAAAAACCCATCCTCACTGGGTGACCAACAATGATATCATCACGTTAAAAAAACACTACTACCAGATCAAATATATTTCCCCCGTCTCATTTAAAAAAAATGTACTCACTCGTTTCCGCAGGGAACATATAGACTCACGCCTCTTTGGGGTCAATCACCAGTTCCTGAAAATCAGGGGGAGAAAAACGAAAAAAGGCCGTTTCTTTTCTTCTATCGAAGTCGTCCGAAACGCAAAGGTAGCAGTTATCGGCCCCACTCAGGCAAAGGAACTCTTCGGCAACAAGAATCCCCTTGGACAGCAGATTGTTCTCGACCAGCTCCCTGTAAAAGTCATCGGGGTACTGGAAACCGCGGGGTCTTCCTTCGGCGGCACTGACTTTGATAACGTGGTCATTATTCCCTTTACCACTGCCAATTCACGCATTTTCAAAAGACGCACCTTCTGGGAATTCTACGTCTCTGCAAAAAACGAAAAATACGTGGAAGAAACAAAAAACCTGATTCACCGCTACCTGAGAAGAAAATTCAACTACTATCCCGGCAAGGAAGACAATTTCAGCATCATGACAAGCAAAGAAAAACAGAAAATCGCCAGCGATATCTCCGGCGCCCTCTCCATACTGCTGGCGGGGATCGCTTCGATCTCACTCTTTGTCGGCGGGGGTGGCATCATGAACATCATGCTCGTATATCTGGAAGAGTGTACAGATGGTCAAGATTTTATAGAAATTGCGAATAAAGCTTCC
>CAZHNW010000014.1:20736-55836 GCA_964534225.1 uncultured Leptospirales bacterium
GAATCGCCGAGCTCAGTCTCATCGACGCATTGTTCACCGTCGTCATGATGCGGCGCGGGGAAGAGGGGAGAAAAAGAGAGACATTATGATGCAGTTTATTATCGAATCTGTTTCCCTGAGCACCATCGGGGGAATCGTCGGCATCTTGATAGGCCTCGGCATCTACTATATAATCATTATTGTAGCGGAATGGCCCTTTATCTTTTCCGCCCTTTCTATCGTAATATCATTTCTCTTTGCCGCGGCAGTGGGGATATTTTTCGGCTACTACCCGGCCCGCAAGGCGGCGGCCCTGAAACCGATTGATGCCCTGAAATACGAATAGTGTTTTCGGGGGGAAGTTTTTACGAGAAAGCGATGCATGGAAACTGCAGGAGTGCCCGCCGAATATTGCCTGAGGTCAACACTGTCCTGTTTTGAATCATGTTGAATAACCAAAAAGACTCAACTGGGTGGAAAACAAAAAACTTTCTTCAAAAAATATTTTTTATGAAGAAAGAATACTGCGCAGTTCCCTGATCTGGGCAAGGCATTCCTTCCGCGCAGTACTTCCAATGGATCTCTTTCTTTCAGTTGAAAGCTCCGGATTCAAAATATCAGTTATATCATCACCGATGGCATCGGAAAAATGACCGATGTCCGCGACCTTAAGAGAGAAAAAATCTTTCCCCGTCTCCTCGCAGTAACGAACGATATTTCCCACAATCTCATGGGACAGCCGAAAGGGCACCCCTTTCATGACAAGATAATCTGCCAAGTCAGTTGCGGTGGAAAAATTGCTGTAAACAGACTTTCCCATCCTTTCATTGTTCACTGTCATTGTGCGAATCATCTCTTCCATTCCTTCGAGACAAAGCTTTATGGTATCAATGGAATCAAAGAGAGGTTCCTTGTCTTCCTGAAGATCACGGTTATAAGTCATGGGCAGGCCCTTTAAAATCGTCAGGAGGGAAACAAGGTTGCCATTGAGACGGCCTGTCTTTCCACGTATCAGCTCAGCAAGATCAGGATTGCGTTTCTGGGGCATAATAGAAGAGCCGGTGGTGACTGCATCGGCAAGACGGACAAAATTAAATTCGGAGGAAGACCAGAGCACCAGTTCCTCTGAAAGACGCGACAGATGGGTACCCAGAACAGAGGCAAAGTAAAGGAAATCAAGAATAAAGTCACGGTCACTGACAGCATCCATGGAATTAAGCATGATCGAAGAAAAACCGAGTTCCCTGCGAAGAAATTCCCTGTCATTCTCATAGTTAACACCTGCAAGGGCCCCGGATCCCAGGGGCAGGAATGAACACGCCTCTTCTACGTGCTGGAGACGGTTTGCGTCACGCTGCAGCTTCCATGCATATGCCAGAAGATGATGTCCGAAGCGAACGGGTTGGGCCACCTGGAGATGAGTATATCCGGGAATTAAAACATCGATATTCTTTTCTGCGGCATCAACGAGTGTCTGCAGGAGTGTTTTTAAAAGTACGCTGATTTTCGTACATTCATCCCGCAGGTAAAGCCGCATATCAAGAGCGACCTGGTCATTTCTGGAACGCCCTGTATGCAGCTTTTTCCCCGCATCACCGATCATTTCAGTAAGGCGTGCCTCAATGTTCATATGGATATCTTCAAGGGATTCTGAAAAAGAGAAAATTCCCCCTTCAATTTCTTCTTCTATACCCTGGAGACCGGTGATAATTTTTTTTAATTCATCATCTGAAAGAATGCCCATTCTGTTAAGCATCGATGCGTGAGCAATGGACCCCCGGATGTCCTGGTGGTACATTCGCGCATCATAATGTACTGAAACAGAAAGGCGTTCTGTTATACCTGCGGCAGAGCCGGCAAAACGACCGCCCCATAATTTTTTCGTCTTGGAACTGCTCATTTTCCACTCCCGTTTTTTCTCAGCAGAAAGGCATGAGGTGGGCTATCCGTCAAGTATAAAGAAATACTCCTTTATACTTTTCTTTAATTCTCAAAATCAAAGGTTTCCAGCAATGCATCAACGAGACCGGTAAGTTCCTCCATGAGAGGGACGAGTTCATATTCAAGAATATCGGAAAGACTGATAATATCATCGTTTTCCAGCACCTCTTCAACCTCACTGAGAAGGTCCTGGAGCTGCAGGTTCTTTTCCTCGAGAGAAGCTCCATTATCGTCCTTGATATCAGCAGGGTCGAGAGAAAAAACCGGAACCAGCTGGTAACAGCTTCTCGTGTAAAGATAAATGAAACCGATAAAGCGGTTCAATTTTTCTACCGCCTCGGCATCATTACCCCCCTGAAAGGCAATTGCTGTATTTTTAAGGTTTTCGATTTCATCGGCCATGACGTTCTTTATATCCAGCATTGATTGTATCAATGAATCCGGGGAGTCAATACTTCTCGCCACAAGACTTCTCATCTCCTCACTGCCCAGAATCAAACGAAAAATATCACGGACATCCTGAAAAATATCCCTGCCCTCATTGACGGTAGCGCGCATCTCACCAAAGTTTTCCCCACTGGAAATTTCTTTCCCCATGGCAGAGGCCTTATCGATATACTGCGTAAGGGGCTCTTCCACAAAAAGTGCCGTATCAGGATCAGCGCCCACGAGTTTCACAACAGAAAGAAGCACATCTGACAGCCACTGCAAACCATCACCCAGGTGTTTAAGTTCTCCCACCTCTTCATCACTGCTGCCCTTCATATCCTCAATAAAATTTTTAGCCTTTTCGCAATAACGAATTCCCGCATCTATTGATGAAATAACAATATCTGCCCTTGATTCAATAAGGCAGTTCATCTGTTCAGCTTCCCTGACAGGAATATCCGGAACCTCATGGATAGAGTAACCATCGCCGTCAACGATAACCTCAGAAACAACAAGGTCTCTCTCCCTGGACCAGTCAAGGATTGAGGCAATCACCTCCGAAACGGTTGTTTCATCTTCAAGCTGAAAATCTATCGCATGATTGTTAATGAATATTTCCACCCTTCTACTCCCCTTTATTTGCTCTTATTACCCGTTTTTCCCATCTGTGCATTCATCCAGTTTCTCTGGGCATTCGCCCCGGAAATAGCCTTTTCCATGGCACCAAACTTCGATCTCAGTTTTTGCTCATATTTTTTCAAATGATCCGCATGCCTTTCTATCCTTTCACTTGCAAGCTTGATTGACTGGTTTTCCATGTCTATCTTGCTCGAAATGATATTCCTGCCGAAACCGACAAAGGCTTTCAATTTCCTGTTAAGATTATAGGCCATGCCGTTATCAAGACGATTATCACCATCTGTATCAGAACCGAAAAACATGGAAACCCCTTCAGGATTTTCAACTATGGTTTTCTTTAAAAGCTCCTCGTCAATAATGAGTTTTCCCTGCTTGATGGATTCCCAGTCGGCATTGATCTTTCCCGTTGAAATACCCATCTGTGTTATAATACGAATTGGCTTATCTGCCCGTGACAAATAGGCGGCATTAACCGTTCTTTTCATCATGTTTTCGATACGGACAATTGTCATATCACCGACAAAGAGGCCCTGATCCCTCTTTCTTTCCCGGTAGTCTCCCGGCTTTGTTGATTTCCCGGTCTTTATCAGCTGCTTGTGAAAATCAAGATAACTGTTATATGCTTTTACAAAGTTTTTAATCTTTTCAATGGCAACATCAATATCATTCTTTACATTGATATCAACAGGAATTTTAGACCTTCCACGAAGATCAAGGGTTACCCCCTTGATAATATCTTTAAGCCCGTTATTTTTATCCCTGGTGATTTCAACACCATCAACCTTTAACTTTGCGTCACGGGCTTTGGCGATTTCATTTTTAAGTTTATATCCCCCTTCATCCTTCAGGGGTGTCTGTATTTTTGCCTTTGAAAATGACGTTTTACCCTCGTTACAGTAGAAAACAACTTTCTTGATCTTACGGTCCTTAAGGTCACGTCCCACGGGGATAATTTGCTTACCCTTTGATTTTGGATCAACCGGATAGAGTTTTTCGACCCTCTTTCCATCCTTGCCGGTAGAGACAACACCGACACCGATGACAGAATCAAATTTTTTTTCAGCCGGCTTTTTTTTCATTTCCCTGATACGTGCGATATTATATCCCCGCAGCTGGATACCCTTAATGATCACCTTTTCATCAGGCCCCATTTCGATTCTCTTCGGGACAGTGTCTTCTTCGCTGAGAGGTTTATCGTAGGCAAAGAAAAATTCCAGCGTGGTATCCTTTTCAGCCTTTACCGCGGCGGGAAGTGTATACTCCTTCCAGAGGAGACCGGTCATATCCAGTTTTCTTCCGTCCTTTGAAATGCTGATACTGCCGTTTTCTTTACCCGTCTTTTTTTCTCCCATGTAGGAAGTAAAATATCTTCTATCAAAGGTAAGTGAAAGCGCCTTCTGTTTCTTCTTTTCTCCTGAACCGGTGAGTCCAGCCTTTGTGAGAAGCTTTTTACTTCCCTTTATACTTATTTCTCCTTTCTTGCCCTCTACTTTCGACTGAATGGCAAGTATATAAGTATCCCCCGCTGTCCTCATCAGGGAGGTTGTGACAGCATCCTTTGCCTCTTCGTCAATGCGTGCCTTAAGAGACTTTAACTTCCCCCCCTTGAACCTTACAGGGTACTTTTCACCATTTACAGTAATAATGATTTTACCGCCGGGAAGCCGCACGTCTTTCTTGATAGAATCTGTTGCAATTTTATGTGTCGAAGCGGTTTGAATGACCTCGACTTTATGTGAGCCAACATCAGCAATTTTGTTTGCCTGCACGCCTATGACACCGGTATTACTTGAAAGGGCCTTTTTTTCTTCATAAGATGCACGAAACCCGTACAGGTCCTTGGCTGCCCTGTCGAGTTTACTTAAATGCCCCTTCAACTGGTCAAGCGCTTTTTTTCTTCTTCGCTTGTTGCGAATGTCCTCTTCGAGTTTCTTTATCGGACGCGACTCGACCTTCAGGAGCTTTTCTATTATTGCATCAGTCTGTATTCCGGAGGCGACACCCCCCATCGTTACCGGCATTTGATTTCCTCCTCTGCTGTGACCGCATTATACATTTACCAGATGTCAGCAGGTCATTAATCAAGATAACTCTTCACTTAATTATCGTCAAGAAGGGCATTTTGAAGAAGGATTTTACGGAAGGGACATAAAAAAAGTTAAAAAACATACCATTAAAGCGTAAAAAATAACTTCAGGGCATAGTTGTTCCACACAGAATGCCCTGTTTTTGCCGTCTGTTTACGTTTCAGGCCCTTTTGTCAGCCTGCCTTTATGTAAAAGCCAGCGCTACCGTGACTCATCAACGAGCATACCGAGAAAATCCTGGATATGCTCCAGCAGTTTGATGGCATCTTTCGCCGGTATCTCACGCACCACTTCATGCGTCGCAGGGTCAAGAACCTTCATAATGACCCGGTTGGTCTTTTCGTGATAGTGAAAACTTAGTTTCCCGCCGAAATGCTCTACTGACTTGTTGAGTTTTTCAACAATGGCGGCAGTTTCCTGCCTGTCAGGGGCCTTTTCTTCAACCTCCACTCCATTTGCATGCTGGTGCGAGATAGATCCCCTGGCGCTGTTTTTTTGTAACGTGCTGTCTA
Source organism: uncultured Leptospirales bacterium (assembly GCA_964534225.1). Taxonomy (GTDB): domain Bacteria; phylum Spirochaetota; class UBA4802; order UBA4802; family UBA5550; genus CAZHNW01. The sequence continues at coordinate 26,324 of CAZHNW010000014.1, forward strand.
TACTGTCTAATATTCTTCCTACATTCATAATTAACCTCCGTGTTACACTGACAACCTCCTTAAAATTAAAAAAAAAGATCCCCCTTCCCGGCCTCCCACCGGAAAGGGGATGAAGTCAACCGCACTGCAGAGTTGACTTCTTCTTCACTGATTCATCTTCAACCGATACTATTCAAGAAGCTTCATAATAAGCTTTGGCTTGAAATTCGCTTGCGCCAGCATCGCGGTACCAGTCTGAAGAAGAATCTGGTCCTTGGTGTACTCAACCATTTGAGCTGCCATATCAACATCACGAACTCGGGAATCAGCAGCCAGCATATTTTCATACGACAGTGTTAATGACTTAATCGTATTTTCCATCCTGTTGTAATACGAACCAAGATCTGCCCTCTGTCGATTCAGCACTTCAAGTGCGTTATCAACATATCCGATCATCGCATTCGCCTGTCCAACTGTTGAGATGGACCGTTTCTTATTGGCTGCATCGACGAGATTTAAAGCCTTCGCGCCGATGGTGGCAATATAGACACGGATTCTCTGGTTACTGTTTGCCCCAACATGAAAAAACATACTCCCCGCCTTGCTGTTCTTTGCAAAGGTACCGGTAAGCATCTTCATCCTGTTGAACTCAGCAGAAGTGGCAATACGGTCAATTTCATCAATCAGCTGGGATACCTCAACCTGAATCTGTGTACGGTCACTATTAGAATAGATCCCGTTCGCAGACTGGACTGAGAGCATCCTTATCCTCTGTAACATTTCATTTACCTGTTGAAACGAACCTTCCGCGACCTGAATGAAAGAAAGCCCGTTCTGGGCGTTCTTTTCAGCCTGGATCAGGCCATTAATCTGTGTTCGCATCTTCTCCGATACGGCCAGTCCGGAAGCATCGTCACCTGCACGGTTAATGATCTCGCCAGAGGCGAGCTTTTCGATCGATTTGTCTAACCGTCTCGCGACACCCTGCATCTGCCTGTTCGCAAAAATGGCACTCATGTTGTGATTGATTCTCATTTGAACCCTCCCTTGTTGTTGTCAGAACTGCCACTTTTAGTTCTATGAACAGTTCTGGATTTTTCAGCGAGAGCATCATGCTCACACAGGAACCAAAAATGGTTCGAAGGTTATCTCCTTATAATTGCCGTCCGGACTGCCCATAATCCAGACAACACCGGCGCCGAATTGCTCCGGCAGCCGGTGATGCCCTCCCTTCATCACGAGCTGCCGGAACTTTCGGACCGGCAACCGGCATACGCTGAAGAAAGACCGAAGAAACAGATGGCAGACACTCTTGCAAAAACGATTACGCCATTGCAAAAAGTGAAGACATACATCTCCAGAACCCCCCTTCAGCGTCTTACCGGATATAACATCAGAGGCAGAGAGAAACCCCTGACAGTATTTTTCTGGGCAGTCACCAATAGGGAACAGGTATGAGAACCTGGTCAAGTTTTCAAAGAACCGAAAAAGTCTTACTCTTTTGATTTTCTTTTTCCTAAACCGAATTTAACAGTCTGAGTGCTGACTGGGTTTGCAGATTAGCCTGTGAAAGCATGGCCGTTCCACTCTGTACCAGCACCTGGTTCTTGGTAAAATTTACCATTTCTTCCGCCATGTCAGCATCCCGTATCCGTGATTCCGCAGACTGGATGTTCTCAAAGGCTGTCATAAGACCACGAGCGGTCATATCAAGGCGGTTATAGTAAGCACCGAGATCAGCGCGCTGTTTAGAAAGAATCTGCAGGGCATTATCCATAAGGCCGATAGCGGCATTGGCACCCCCGGGACTGGAGAGAGAGACCGATACTTTGCCTGTGGCATCGCGAAACTTAAACGCCTGGGCAGTCATTGTACCGATATAAACCCTTTCCCTCTGGTTCTGGTTGGCACCAAGATGAAACCACATACTGGCCTTGGAATTCACCCGAGAAAATTCTCCCGTCAGAACTTTGAATCTGTTAAATTCAGCTTGCGAAGCTATACGGTCAACCTCATCAACAAGAGCAGATACTTCAACCTGGATCAGTTGCCTGTCCTGGTTAGAATAGATCCCGTTGGCGGACTGAATGGAAAGGACCCTGATCCTCTGGATAATTGACGCAGTTTGCGCCAGGTACCCTTCTGCGGTCTGGACAAAGGACATACCGTCTTCGGTATTTCTCTCTGCCTGACGCAGGCCCTGGATCTGGGTTCTCATCTTTTCAGAAACCGCCAGACCGGAAGCATCGTCTCCCGCCTTGTTAATTCTCATACCAGAAGAAAGTTTTTCCATTCCACTGGTAACTTCCCACTGGGAGAACTTCAAGGACCGGTTAGCGTTAATGGCACTCATGTTGTGATTAATTATCATTTTACACTCCTTTGTATGTACTTGTTTCTGGCTTCCTTGCCACATCGATTCCGAGGGCATGGAATCGACAGAATTACCAGGTTAAAAACCGAAGATGCCGGTTAATGACCCCGTTCCAGGCTTGTATCTGGGCACATACAAGCCTGCAACACCTACAAAGGACATGGTACCATTCAATATAGCTCCACAAAAATGTTGTCAAAGAACAAAAGAGAAGACCGGGATTACTCCCTGTTCGAATTTTCGCCACCTCTGGCTGCAGTATTTAACGCCATATTTTTCGAATAAAGACAATTAGGGGAGATTAGAAGCGATTAAAAGAAAATAGAACATAGAAAGACCCATTTTTAAAAAAAATGCAGTATTTTGAATTTTTTTTAAAAAACAAAAGTGATAATTCCTGGACAGACTTTTTAGTGTCGCATTATACAATTTTTTTCCCAGGGTTCACATCTTTATTTAAACACGAACTCTGTTCGACGGTTCTTCCTCCGCCCGGAAGGTGTTTTATTGTCCGCAACCGGTTTTTTCTCACCAAAACCGACAGCCTTTACTCTTTCCGGCGAAATACCGCTCTTTATCATGTAGGCAACGACCGCATCAGCCCTCCGCTCCGAAAGTTTCTGGTTATGTGCCGCCGACCCCGTGGAATCAGTATACCCCTGCACCTCCACCTTCAGTTGAGAGTTGCTTTTCATAATTTTTACAAGGCGGTCAATGATATCGAGGGATTCTTTTTTGAGGTAGGCTTTGTTGAGCTCAAAAAGTATATTACGCACAATAAAGTTTTTATTGCGTCGTATCTTTCTGAGGGTGACTTCCTTTTTTTTATCCTTTTTACGGATCACCAGTTTTTGCGGCATGTACCCGGGAGCATCGAGAATAACCTCAACGCCATCCTCACGGGGCAGCAGAAGGCTCCCCTCACCCTTTATTCGTTTTTTTTGATGGAAGATTATCTTCCCCTTTTTGCGAAACTTGATTTCCGCATCCCCGTTAAGGGGCCGTCCCCTTTCATCTTTCAGGCGCAGTTTCAGTTTCTTCATTGCCAGGGGGGGTATCTTTTTTCGCCGGTAATCAGGCCTCTGCGGGGGGGGAAGTTTATTCCCCCTCTTCCCGGGAGTAACGGCGTATCCACTTCCCCCATCTATAACCTTTTCGTAATACTCGGTACCGATGGCATAGAGATAGTTTCCCGCGGGCAGAAAGAGAATACCTCCCGCTGCAGAGGGTTGTCCCACTGAACCGGGAAAGGGTGCCTGGTATTCCCAGAGGGTGCTTGCATCACTAAAGTTGACCGCCCTGACGCCTCCATAAACAACCCTTCGCCCATTAACAGTCTTTACCCTGTTATAGGCGATATACATCTGGTCACGAACAAGAACATAATAAGGCCCTGCCTTCTTCCCCACCGGGATGGTCCGATCCAGTTTACGGCTGACAGTATTAAAAACAGCTATGTCACTGTTATCGACGATAAAAAGAAGAGAACGGTCAGTGGCGGCAACCTGTGATGAGATGACTCTCTCGATATCCTTCATCCAGAGATTTTTTCCCGTCTCCTTATCGAGGCAGTAAATCTTTGAACCTGAGGTGACATAGACCTTTCCCCCGTAGATTACGGGAGCAAATATTTTAAAGGGCTTTGCAATGACGGAAGTCCACTTCTCCTTTCCCGATGAGCCATCAATAAAGTGAATGGTATATTTCCCGGTACGGTAATTCATCGACTGGGTAATGATATACCGGTCATAAAAAGTCGGAAATGCGCTGTAAGTTTTTACCCCACGGTTCTCCCACGCTTCGTGGCCATTGCGTATCTCGCGGGATAGAAACATGTTGCGCGTGCCATAGATAATCTTGTCTTTATGAATAAGGGGATTTGCGTAGATACCATCCACCATGGGCAAAGACCGATAGCCCGCGGGCCCCGTAAAGGACTGTTTTTCACGGCGCATGCCTGTACGGGCCCAGATAACCCGGCCCGTGGCCTTGTCAAAAGCATAGATGGCAATGGGATCACTGAGAAATACCCTGTTCCCCTTCACAAGGGGGTACTTGACTTTTCCCGCGGCACGGGAAAAAGACCTGAAGACCCTGCTGATCTTTTTAACAGAAACCTTCCAGCGGAGACGGCCGTTTTCCTCGTTAACAGAATAGAGCCTGCCTTTGCCATCAATGAAGTAGACATACCCGTCAGAAATAACGGGGTTGTAAAGATGGGCGTCCCCCTGAAAAAGCCATTTCAGGTTACTGTTTTTGATAATGATCTCGTCATTGTTGCCGGTAAAATAGATATTTCCCTTGTAGATGGGCCAGTCGCCGGATGAACCGTTAAGGGGAGCATGGGGAGAAAAAAAGACCAGAAAAGCAAAAAATATCGAAACCGTATATGCACGCTGTTTCATGGAGAAACCTCCGCTGGCAGGAATCGGCATTCAGGGGGAAGGCAGGGTCACGCGCCCCCGCCTTCCCCCTGGCCTGTATCACATCATTACTGTCACTTTATCTTTTTTTGCAGCTTTACAATATATTTTTTCCAGGTTTCGCAGTATTCCTTTCCCCAGAGGGCCGGCTCCAGGTTCTTCATGGCCTGGGCAAGAAGTTCTTTGGCCTTTTTCTTTTCATCATCTTCAATGTATGCCTCGGCGAGAAAAATGTTGTTCTGGGGGAAAGAGGAAAACTTCCCCGCCGCCTTTTGAAGAGCATCAAGGGACCTGTCAAGATCACCAATTCCCCGCGGCCATGGTGGAGCCTTGAGGTACACCATGCCGGAAAGACGAAGGGGGCCGCCAAAATCATAATCAGGCTCTTTACGCGCCACCTCCAGCATTGACACAACTTCCTTTAGACGCCCCAGGGCCATAAGGCCCTTCTGATTGATTATCAAACCGAGAAAGAGTGCATGGTAGTAGCTGGCACGGGGGTCTTTCCCGGAGCCGGCGTCAATAGACGCTTTGAGCCCCTTCTCCGCCAGGAAGGGAATCGATTTTTCGTCTTCCAGAACTTCCACCACCAGGAAAAGAGAACGACAGGCCAGGAGAGCGGCATCTTTCCTGCGGGGATTCTTTTGATAGAACCGCCACGCATGCCGCATCAATTCCTTTTTTACCGTCAGGCTCTTTCTACGCTTCAGTTTTTTACTGAACCGGGCAGGAGTTTCAACGGTCGCTTTATCAGATCCAGCGGGACCGAACCAGCGAAGGGTCATCCTCTTTTCGGGTATGCCGGCACAGCCGCCGAAAAGAAAAACAGCAACGAGAAACAGTGAAATCTTAATACGAGGCGACTGCACGTTCCACCTCGCCGGGGGTCACTTTGTTGAATCCCTGGATACCGAAATTCTTGCAGACCTTTTGTCCCTCCGGCATTCGGCAGAGTCCGGTAAGTGCTTTTAAAATCTTACCCTTCTCTGCCCTGTTGACCGGGGTGTTGACCATCATAAGACCCAGGGCAGGTAGCCGGGGAGAACGATAGGCAACCTGGAGTCTTCTGAACATGGCGAGCCTTTTCAGGCTGTTGTACTGCATCCTGTTGAGAAGAACGCCATCAACACGCCCCCTGCTCACCCGTCTAACAGCGGTAAGGGGCCGATGCGTCGGCTTTAAACGGAAATAGGTCCTGACATTAATCCTCTTTTGAAAAACGATATTGCTTAAAAACCGGCTGCTTTCATAGAGAACGTTACCTGAAATCTTTTTACCCTTCATCTGCTGAAGGTTTCGGTAACGGCCCTTTTTCACCACAAGAAAATACTGTTCCCGGTCACTTCCCTGCATGGACACCTTTGCCAGGGGAACAAGGTTCATGGACCGGCGGTTAGCAGCAAAAAAACCGATAGATCCAACGATAAAGCAGTTCCTGTTTCTGCGTATGTATGCCTTTGCCGCGGGAAGTGAATTAAAATAGTGTCCCGCAAGGCGTGATCGTGAAATGCCAGATATCTTTGAAAGATTAGCTAAAAACTGGTTGAGAATATTTTTCCCTTCACCCTGGGGATCAGGGCCGCCAATAAAAACGATGGCAAAATGTATCCTCGCTGCCGAAAAGGCAGACTTCTGCATAACGGTATGGCCCGGCAGAAGTGTTGCCAGAAACAGCGCAGTGGCAAGCACGGCAACAAGTTTCTTATTTTTTTGATTTTTTTGACTGTAATTTCTGATTCGATTGTTCATCTCTCTTTTCCTCGGTTCTCCAGTAAAAGATAAGGTCGATAACTGACGGCAGCACAAGCAGTGCTGCTATCAGGCAGAGTGATATTCCCGCGAGAAGAATTATTCCAAAGGTGGATACCCCTCCATGACGGGCAAATACTATACTGAACAGGCCGGTAATGGTGGTCAGTGCGGCAAAACTCACCCCCCTGCCCGTTGTACGCGATGCGATAAAAGCGGTATGATCCGGCATTTCCAGCCAGCGGTGTACGATATGTACACCATAAACCACGCCAAGGCCAAGAAGGAGGGGAAGTCCCGCGATATTGGCCACATTATAGGTCACCCCGAAAACATAGAGGACCCCCTGCATCCAGAGAAGCCCGACAACAAGGGGAATCAATGCGAGCAGTACTGCCACCGGTTTCTTAAAATCAAGAAAAAGAAGAAGCAGCACAATAACAAGGGAATAAATCATAGCCTGGGCAACGGCATCTGCCGCCTGCCTGACATAGACACGGTGGGTAACAGGAAAGCCGGTAACATCGGGTGATACTTCCCTGATGCTGTTGACGAAACGATCAAGAAAGTTTACATCCCATATGGATCCGTTAGGATAGATGTATGCCACGTAATTACCCTCCCTGCTTTTGAAACGCCGGTAGAGCTGTTCGGGGAAGTCTTTCTCCCTGAGTACATCAATTTTCATCCAGTCCTGTACCAGGCTGGTCAAAAAATCGATGGACTTAAAAAGCTCTTTTTCAAAAGCAGTTGTTCTAATGAGAGCCTCTTTTCTTTTATCTCCCGCAAAGAACTCCTCTATACTATAGAGGTTCTTGATCAGTATATCCAGTTTTTTTACCAGCCTGCTCTGCCCGCCGGCAAAGGCCTTTTCCTGGGCATTTTCAAAAAAAGTAGTCAGATTGCCCAGCATGGTGATATACTGCCCGCCGGAATAGCTCCCCGGGTAATAGGGTATACGAAAATTATGCAGGAAACGCTGATACCGGCGAATCAGACCAATCTTCTTTTCCTGGTTATCCGGCATCAGGCGGGCAAAGGAGTCAACCCTGCTGACTTCCTTCAACTTCCCGATTTTTTCAGACATGACCTTCAATTTTTGAAAATCCTTTGATGTCACCGCAGCAAAGGACATTTTTAAATCAGACTTTTCTTCCATTTTTTTCTGGTAGAGTGTCGATTCAGTATCTCGGGGTAAGAGCTTAAAAACATTATAATCCATTTTATTTTTTGCCGCACCAAAGATACCAAATGCCACCAGTACCAGCGATACAGTGACAATACACCAGAGTCTTCTTCGTGAATGAGGTCCCTTGATAATCTTTTCAGTTTCTTCTACTTCATACTTTCGCGGCTGTATGGGAAGATTAAGAAGGAGGGCAGGCATCATGAGAAACGTGGTAAACATTACGATGAGAATGCCTGTACCGGCAGTAATTCCAAGCTGGCTGTAGCCGGAAAACTCTGAAAAAGAAATAGCAAGAAAGGCAAAGCCAGTGGTGAATCCCCCGGTAACAATCCCCTTGCCGGTAATAGCCACCGCCTTGTGAACAGCGTCCTCAAGGGGGAGGCCGTTGCCCAGTTCCTCTTCTGTACGACGTATAAGGTAAATCCCAAAATCGATGCCAATACCAAAAAGGACAGCAAGAAAAGAAGAACTGATCAGGTTGAGTTTTCCCAGGGTCAGGGTTATCACACCAAGGGTAATAACAAGCCCGCAGGCAAGGGGCAGAACCCCAATAAACATTTTACGCAGGGACCCGAAACCAAAAAGCAGAATGAGTGCCACAAAAACAACTGAAACAAGCCCTGCCTTCCCCACATCTGAAAAAACAGTTTTCGTTTCTGTGTAAACATGTGCGGGCATACCGGTAAAAGAAACCTTAACCTTACCTTTAAGGTTCGGGTACTGATCAAAAACACGGTCACAGGCCCCACGCATGGCCCCGATAAAGGGTTCGAGATAGGTAATATCATCATTTGATGAACCGGGCTGTACAAGCAGATAAAGCATGCTGAAATCGCGTGAAAAAAGATACCCCTCGCTCCTGATCAGGTCTGTAGTATCATTGCCTGGCGCCAATAGTTTTTCTATTGGACCTATCCTGTTATGGGAGGGGTCGGTTAACCATGTTTTCCACTCCTCGAAGAGATAATTGATACTTTCAAGGGCAAGGACAGCCATTTCAACATCAGCGTTACGGGGTGCTTTTCTGAGTTGCTGGTTCATCATGCCAAGAAGACTGTAAATATTATTGATATTACGAAGCTGGTTGATGGAACTGCCGTTCTTCTCGAGGAAAACAAGTCCCTCATGCAACTTTGATGCCGGTATATACAGAGGGGCATTTTTCATAAAAAAATCAACATCCATCTTGTAATAGACCGACTTCACCCATTTTGTTTCCTTACGCATCTCACGGGCAAAAAGATCAGAAGAAGCCTTGATAGTAGAACTCTCCCCTTCAAGAACAACGATGAGATTATCTGCAAGACCAAATTCATTCATAAAGGAAAGGTAACGTGCCTGTTCTTTATGATCCCTGGGAATCAGGTCTTTCTGAGAAGAGGAAATTTTCAGCTTTGGAATAAAAAGGGCAAACAGGAGTGTAATCCCCGTCATTATGACAAGGATGGAACGCCCACGGAAAACAGCAAGAGAGAATATCTTATCGAGTAGTTTTGTAGCCATAAGCGATTTTTTAAAAACCCCCTGTTTTTCGCACAAAGAAAAAAGTTGTCAACATTTATAATACGGCCAACCATGACAGTAACCGTGAAAATATACTGTACGTAAAGTTATTTTATCAAAAAAAATACAATTTTGCCACGATTATATTATCAGAATCCTGTTTACATTTAATCACCAGGCAGGTAAAATAAATTGAAATTTCCCTGGCAATTATAAAAATCCATGAATACATGGTATACAGTTTTAATAGTGCCTTCACCGCGTAAATTTGAACTATTTGTAATGCTTAATTAATATACTTAAAGCAGGCTCTTCAGGTTAAAGTGCGATAGTGCCGATTCATTTAATTCTTTTCTTAACGGTCTCGGCACTAAATATAAACAAAAGAGGTTTTATGAACATTAAAATTGAAAAATTATCACCGGAAGAGATCAATCAGAAAAATATTTATTCCTGGCCTGTATGGGAAAAAGAAATCTCCGAATTCGACTGGCATTATGATGAAACCGAAATCTGCTATCTTCTCGAGGGGGAAGTTCAGGTCAGCACAGAAGCAGGAGCAACGATCACCTTTGGCAAGGGGGATTATGTCACCTTCCCACAGGGACTTTCATGCAGGTGGAAGATAACTTCCCCCGTAAAAAAACACTATACTTTTACCGGTTGAAGTAATATTTTTTCACCGACACTTCAGGAAGTGAAAACGGGCCCTTCTTCCCTTTCACGGGAAAAAGGCGCCCCCCCGCCCGCATGTTTCAGGAACGCCAAATAATACTGAAATCGGGATCAAATTTACGCACTCCCTCGGGATGATGGGGAATCACCCTGACGGTAAAACCGAAACGACCGGACTTGAGACAGAGCATCTGCCCTACGTATTCAAAAATACCGTTTCCTTTTTCTTCATGAAGAGACATGGGCATTGCCGCCCCCTCGGCGATATCCTCTGCCTGGTTAAGGGCACCAAAATAAAGTTCCACCTGAACATCATCAGGAGATAACCGACCCAGCTGAATCTCAGCAGTGACCCGCACCTTTTCTCCCACCTTTATTTCCTCTTCCCTGTTGAAGCGCACATCTTTCACTGCCACATCATGCCACTTCAGGCTGATACCCTGTTTCCACGCGGCTATATCCCGGGCAACAGCAAAATCATTTTCAACAAATTTCATGTAATTCCTGTGGGCATTGATATAATAGTTTTCTGTATACTCTTTTACCATCCTGTTAGTGTTAAAAACAGGGGTAAGGGTCTGCATTGATTTACGAATCTTCGCGATCCATTCGCGGGGAAGACCGTCAACACCGCGGTCATAAAAAGCATGGCGGACTTCTTTTTCAAGGATATTATAGAGGTGCCAGCTCTCCACCTCGTCCTGCAGGGCATGGTCATCGTAAACTTCCCCCCTGCCAATTGCCCAGCCGTTATCCGCACTGTAGGCCTCATCCCACCATCCATCAAGAACACTGATATTAAGCCCGCCGTTTGGAAGAACCTTCATTCCTGATGTTCCTGAAGCCTCCTTTGGCCTGATGGGATTATTCAGCCAGACATCAACGCCCTGAACCATGTAACGAGCGATATTTATTTCATAGTCTTCGAGAAAAACAATCTTATCCCTGAAGCGTTCATCACTGCTCAGATGAATCACCTGCTTAATCAGTTCCTTCCCCATGTTATCTTTGGGGTGTGCCTTTCCGGCAAAAATAATCTGCAGGGGACGGTCTTTATCATGCAGTATATTTTCCAGCCTTTTCAGGTCCCTCAACAACAGGGTCGCCCTTTTGTAGGTGGCAAACCTTCGGGCGAAACCGATTGTGAGAGCCTCGGGATCAAGAACAGAATTTGCCTTTTCAGCCTCTTTCATGGGTATCCCTCGAGCGAGGAGCTGCTCCTTCAATTTTCTTCGGGTAAATCCTACAAGTCGTTCCCGCGACCTTTCACGGCAGCGCCAGAGTTCTGAGTCGGGGATGTCATCAAGGTTCTGCCAGACACTGTCATCGGCGGGATTTTCTATCCACCGCGGCCCCATGTACCGGTTAAAAAGGCGCATCATTTCATCCGATGTCCATGAAAGTATCTGTATTCCATTAGTAATGTGGCCGACAGGGATTTCATGTTCAGGCAGAGTGGGCCATATTCTTTTCCACATGTTTCGTGACACCTGGCCATGAAGCTTCGAAACACCGTTGCATCCCGCCGCAGTCTTCAGGGCAAGCACAGTCATACAGAAACTTTCCTTTTTATCAGTGACATTTTCCCTTCCCAGAGCGAGAAAATCCTCCTTAGATATGCCCAGATTTCCATAGAAATGAGAAAAAAATAAATTAACCAGTTCAGGGTCAAAGCGGTCATTACCGGCGGGAACCGGGGTGTGGGTCGTGAAAACATTGCTTGCCGCTACGAACTCAAGGGCTTCATGAAATGTCATTTTGCTGTTTTCCATAACATCGCGTATACGCTCAATAGATAAAAATGCCGCATGTCCCTCATTCATATGATAAACTGAAACGTTAACATTCATCGCCTTAAGGGCCCTGACGCCTCCCACGCCGAGAAGCATCTCCTGTTTTATCCTCATCTCGGTATCACCGCCATAAAGATTATCAGTAATTGTTCTATCCTCAAGGCTGTTCTGGTCAATATTGGTATCAAGAAGATAAAGTTTTATTCTCCCGATTAAAACTTCCCATACCTGGGCAAAAATTTCTCTGCCGGGAAATTCAACAGATATGGTCAGGGGAGCACCTTTCGCATCTGTCACCTTTTTTATTGGAACGTTATAAAAATCAATTTCAGGAAAACGTTCCCCCTGCCATCCATCCATATTCAGGTACTGCCTGAAATAGCCAAGCCTGTAGAGCAGCCCAACCCCAACAAGGGGAAGCCCCAGTTCACTCGAAGACTTAAGATGATCCCCCGCCAGAACACCCAGGCCGCCGCTGTAGATGGGAAGACATTCATGTATCCCGAATTCAGCACTGAAATAGGCAAACTGTGCATCACTGTAGGTGCTCATATCTTCATCATACCATGATTTCAGGCTGAGGTGGCGGTCCATCTCTTTTTCCACCCGTTCCATATGGGCAAGAAAGCTTTCAGATTCGGCTGCCTCGTCAAGCTGACGCTGAGAAAGCGTCCCCAGAAGCTTAATTGGATTATGTTCAAGCTCTCTCCAGAGATCAACATCAAGACGTCTGAAAAGTTCTATTGCTTCAAAGTTCCATACCCACCAGAGATTAAATGCAATTTTCATCAATGGTTGCAGCTTTTCCGGCAGATAAGGCACTACGTTAAATTTTTCAATGTTCGCCATTTTTTCCTCTTTTCCTTCTTATGTTATAATATATATTTATCTTCTGCAAGTCAACAGCAGCGTCATATTCTATAGATCAATGGGTAGATAGAGGCAAAACGATGTGCCCTCTCCTACTTTTGATTCTACATCAATGTATCCCTTATGCCTTTTAATAACCGCATAACTGATAGCAAGTCCCATGCCGCTGCCCATTTCCTTTGTACTGTAATAAGGATCGAATATCTTTTCCATATCTTCATCCCTGATACCCTCCCCCTCATCAGTTACACAGATCTGCAGGTAACGGGCAGGCTGCAGAGATATTCCATGATGAGACTGTTCACTTGAAATAGAAACATTTTTCACGTCAATGGTAATTTTACCTCCATCAGGCATTGATTCCATGGCATTATTTAATATATATTCAAGGACATGCCCGATCTGAAACTCATCAATGTCAACGTTTTCGGCATCAGGTTCCACTGTGAAGTCGTATTTATATTTCCCTTTACGGGACTTTCCAATTATATCTTCTATTGCTTTCCTGATGACTGGTTCTATTGAGACCATTTTCTTTGCAGGCTTTCCCCCCTTCGAAAAAGTAGACAGCTGCTGCGTCAGATCCTTTACGCGGAGAGCTGCATTTTCCGCATCATTTATTGCTTCAAAAAGATCGCTTTCTTTGTCATTGATATCCATCTTTGCCAGTGACAGATTTCCGATAATTGCCGTCAGTGCATTATTATAATCATGGGCGATCCCCCCCGCAAGAATTCCTATCGCCTCAAGCTTGCGGGCCATTAAAAGTTCATGCTCCATCCTTTTCATTTCAGAAATATCCCGGAGAATACCATTATAAAAAACAGAATTGCTGTTATTTGTTTTAATTACTGACGCAGAGGCCTGAAATATAATTTTTTTACCATCACGCGTAATGGCAGTCCAGTCTTTCAATGTATTCGATTTTTCATTTTTCAATGTGTTCAGAAAAAAATCTACGATATTCTGTTTTTCCTCTTTTTCAACGTAACGGCTGAAATTCGTGCCTATCATTTCTTCTTTCTGGTAACCGAGTTTTTCACAAAGGGCCCTGTTAACATACAATATTCTGCCATTGAGATCAGTTTCATAGTATCCATCTTCAATGGTTTCCATGACAGTCACCCATTTCTCCTCACTGTTTCTCAGGGCCAGCTCATACTGTTTTTTTTCAGTAATATCCTGATACACTCCCTGAGTCCCCACAAAAATCTTTTCATCCAGGCCGTTTTTTTTATATACCCCCTGGGCACACATGGAAAAAACCATTGCATCCCCCTTCCCGGCTTCAGAATCAAACTCAACATTCAACACACCTTCTGTCCTGGTCAAAATCCTCAATTCAAAAAAACGGGTCATTCTCTCACCTGTACGCCTTTCAAGAATTCTTCTGCGAGCCCGCTCATGATCATCGGGATGAATCAGGTTCATTATATCAGTACCAATCAGCTCTTCCTGAGTATAGCCATACCTGCTGATAGATTCACTGATATATTCAATAATACCGTTCTCATCAACACGATAGACGATATCAGGGATAACCGTTAACATTGTCTTCATCTTTTCCCTGTTTTCCTGGAGTTCCTTTTCAAGATCAGAGGTTGAGGTAATATCCTTAATAATCATTGATATCCTGTCATTGGAGCGGTCAACGATATTGTGCGATATATATTTATCTCTCGTGCCAGAATTGACACACAGGGTAAAAGAATCCTTTTCTTTTACTGAAAGGTGGTTACTGTATGACTCAGACAGACGGATAAGTGTTTCCCCTCTTTTTTCCGGCAGCAGGCCGAGGGCCAGACAGGCGGCATCATTGAAATAAAGGATATTCCCGGATTTATCACACTCCAGATATCCTATCCCTGCCGCATTAAGATATTCGCTCTTAATTTCCATTGATCCTCCATAGAAAGAATATCACATCAGACTTGTAACATCAAATCATTTTCTCGGGAAAATCAAGGCCTAATAGTACTATGTCATCTTCGGCAGGGGCCCTTCCCCTGAAATTTCTTACTTCTGAAATAACGATATCCAGGCTTTCTTCAAGTGAAACATGCGTGGTTTTCCTGATAATCTTTCTCAATCCTTCAAAATCAAGCATCTGCCGCTTTTCATTCACAGTTTCATGAAGGCCATCGGTAAAAAGATAGATCCTTTCGCCGCGATTGAACTGAATTGCCCTTTCCTCAATATCATTATCCGGGAACATGCCGATTGGTTTTCCCTTCGGCATAATCATATCTGTTGTACCTCTTCTGCAATCAACTATTATGGGAGGACAGTGGCCTGCCCGTGCGAAACGAAAAATTATTTTTTCATCTTTAACTTCAATGCAGCCGTAAAGGGCGGTTAAAAAATATGCCGACATGGCCGAGTAGAGTTCATCATTGAGAATATTGAGCATTTTTGACGGCATGGTGCCATATTCAGGAATAAGTCTTTCAACCGTTGATTTAACCAGAGAGAGATAAAGTGCCGCAGAGACGCCATGCCCCGCGAGGTCACCAATAAATATTCCTTTTTTATTCTCCTCAAGGTTATAGAAATTAAAATAATCTCCCCCTATGGCTTCAAGGGGGATGTAACGGAAATCCCCTTTTATACCAGACCACTGAAGCCCTCCCGGTGGCAGCATGTTTTTAATCGCGATCTGGGCGTACTGAAGTTCTTTCAGCATGGCAGTGTTCTTCTTCCTGAGATTTTCTTCACTGATTCTCAGGGCTTCTTCTGCATTTTTTCGCTCTGTAATATCTTCTTTCACTGCAATAAAATGTGTCACCTCGCCCTTTCTGTTTCGATAAGGTGAAATTGATGCAAATTCCCAGTAGAGATCTCCATTTTTCTTCCTGTTGTGAAACTCTCCCCGCCATTCCCGGCCCTGCAGTATTGTTTCCCATAAATCACGGTAGAATTCAGAATCCTGTTTACCTGATTTCAATATCCTGGGATTTTCTCCCCGGACTTCATCAATAGTGTACCCCGTCAGCTGAGAAAACTTGGGATTTACATACTCGATATCACCGTCAATACTGGTAATAATAACAGATGAGGGACTCTGCTCTATAGCCCTGGAAAGCTTGTCTCTTTCATCCTCAGCGAGTTTTCTGCCCGATATATCCTCAAAACTTCCAACAACATGCCGTCCTCCTTCGGCGACAGAAATTGATGATATGCGCACATTAATAATTCGATATTCACCAGACTCGATTTCAAAGGAGGTTTCAAACACTGACTGTTCATCCGGTACCGGTGACTCGAGAAGATCATAAATCTGTTTTTCCATAACCGCGTTAAATATTTCAGAAACATGTTTACTCACCACACTGGCGATAGGATAACCTGTCTGCTCAACAAAAGACCGGTTGACCATTATGAAAGTCCCATCTCCATCGACAACGAAGAGAGGACTTATGCTGTTCATCACATTTTCAATAAAATCATAGGAATTAACCAGCATCTCCATCATTTTTTTATACTCGGTAATATTTTCGGCAATTTTCATATAGTTAACGACATTTCCATCCTGATCAAATGTCGGTGAAACAGTTGCTGATTCAAAAAGAATATCCCCGTTTTTCCTGCGTACAGAAAGCTCTCCTTTCCAGACATCTCCCCTGTTAAGTGTCTGGATCACTTCACCATAGAATTTTTCATCTGTTTCTGAATACTTCAGGACACTGAAATTTTCTCCTATCACTTCACCGGCGGAATACCCTGTCATTGTTTCAAAGCCGGGATTCACATAAACGATATTGCCATTATTATCGGTAAATATAATAGAAACAGGGCTCAATTCTATGGCCCTGTTCATACCTGGAAATAAATTTTTACTGCCATCTTCAGGCCGTGCCTTTTCGAGAAGACAGATTATGCGGCCATCCTTTTCATCAACAGCGATACATTCAAACAGGTATTCACCCTGGTGATCACTAAAAACAAACGACTTCCCCACATTCCTGCTGCTTTTAGAAAAATTATTGTCAAAAAAATCAGGTGGAACAGCAGGCAGGATACTGTAAATATCCCTGCCCCTTATTTTTCCTTCACAACCTGATATAGTTATGAAATACCTGTTACAATCATTAATAACAAGGTCTCTGCTGAGAATACAGAGACCCTTTTGGCGCCCGTCAAAAAATTCATGCAGATATTTTTCATCAATGCATGCCATTCACTCTTACCGTAATTTATACACTGTTGGTAAAATCCTTCAGTTCCCTTAATTTATCCTTTGCCCTCCCCTCTTCAATGGCATGGAGAGCCAGGTCAACACCTTTCGCCGGATCAACACCTTTTACCGCTGCAATGGCGAAACCCGCGTTCAATGCCACAATATCCTTTGCAGGGCCACAGTCCCCTTCAAAGATACCTGTAATAATTGCTGCATTTTCCAGAGCCCCTCCCCCTTTTACGGCGGACAGGCTGCTTTTTTTGATTCCCGCTTCTTCGGGTGAAAACATGCGTGATGTAATTTTCCCCCCCGCGATTTCAGCAATGCAGGTTCTTGCTGAAATGGATATCTCATCAAGTCCATATTCTGATGACACCACGCATCCCCGCTAAATACCCAGATTATACAATACTGCCGCAATAATATCAACCAATTCCCGTGAATAAACACCCAAAACCTGGTAAGAGGCAGAGGCAGGATTTGTCAGGGGACCGAGAACATTAAACACTGTCCGTATCCCCATTTCCCTTCGCGGACCGATGGCATATTTCATTGCTGGATGAAGTTTCGGTGCGAAAAGAAAACCAATACCAATTTCATCAATACACCTTTCAACCTTTGAAGGCTCAAGGTCTATATTTATATTCAGCGCTTCCAGCACATCAGCACTCCCTGATTTGCTTGAGATAGACCTGTTACCATGCTTTGCCACATGGATACCTGCCGCGGCAGTAACAATAGCAGCCGCTGTTGATATATTAAAAGTACCTGAAGAATCCCCCCCGGTTCCACAGGTATCAACAAGATTCGCCGCCTCAGGATGAATATGCACTGATTTTTGACGCATAACTTTTGCAAAAGCGGTTACCTCATCAATAGTTTCTCCCTTTAACCTCAGGGCAGTAAGAAAAGATGCAAGCTGTGCCTCCGTTGTTCTCCCTTCCATTACTTCAATCATCAACTCTTCTGCTTCTGATAGCGTGAGATCATCCCCCTTAACCACCTTATCTATACCCCGGCGGATAAGAATTCCCTCAGCCTTTTCATGGTATGTGTATTCAAGAAAATTCTTAAGAAGATTTTTTCCCTGTCCCGTAAGAATCGATTCAGGATGAAACTGCACTCCTTCAGTGAGATATTTTTTATGCCTTACCCCCATTATTTCACCGTCATCACACCATGCCGTTACTTCCAGATCATCAGGTAAAGTCTCTTTCTCAATGGCAAGGGAATGATAACGCGTAGCCTCAAACCTTTTTGGAATATCAAGAAAGATACCCCTGTTTTCATGATCGATTCTGCTCACCTTACCATGCATCAGTTTCTTTGCATTAATAATCTTCCCACCAAATGCAAGACCGACAGCCTGATGCCCGAGGCAGACGCCAAGTATCGGGAACTTCCCTGAAAACCGTTTGATAACTTCAACCGAAATACCCGCATCCTCCGGCCTTCCCGGTCCCGGTGAAATTATTATATGAGTGGGCTCTATCTTTTCGATCTCACCGGCGGCGATAGCGTCGTTTCTGACCACCATTACCTTTTGTGAAAGTTCTTCGAGATACTGTTTTAAATTATATGTAAAGGAGTCATAATTATCGATAAGCAATATCATTTAAATTCTCCTGCAAGTTCAATAGCCCTTGTAAGCGCTTTCATTTTGTGAATCGTTTCATAGTATTCCTTTTCAGGAATAGAATCAGCGACAATGCCGGCCCCTGCCTGAAGATAGACAATCCCGTCTTTTACAATCATTGTTCTAATAGTTATGCAACTGTCAAAATTACCGTTATACGACATATATCCAATGAGACCGGAATAGACACCCCTGCGCTCAGGCTCCAGCTCACCGATAATTTCCATCGCCCTGATCTTAGGCGCCCCTGAAACGGTCCCCGCGGGGAAGGATGCTTCAATCAGGCTGAACATGTCATGTTCCGGGGAAAGTTTGCCCCTCACGTTAGAGACGATATGCATAACATGAGAATAGAGCTCTATCACTTCGAGGTCCTCGACTTTTACGGTACCCCCGGTACAAACACGACCGATATCATTTCGTGCAAGGTCTACAAGCATGATATGCTCAGCCCTCTCCTTTTCATCCGCCATCAGTTCTTCTTCAAGTATCCTGTCCTCTTCAGGAGTCCCGCCGCGTGGACGCGTCCCTGCAATGGGGCGTATATTTACCGTCTCATTTTGAAGTTGCACATGCACCTCAGGTGAAGAACCAATAATTTCGACATCGCTGCATTTCAGGTAAAACATGTAAGGAGATGGGTTAACGATGCGCAGGCTGCGGTAGAGATTAAAAGCATCCCCTGAAATGGGAATGTTCAACCTCTGGGAAAGTACCAGTTGAAAAATATCCCCCTGGTATATATGATCCTTGGCCTTATCTACCGCCTTTTCGTAATTTTCTTTTGAAAAGTTCGACCTGTATCTTAATCGCCCTTTTTCTCTTTTAAAAACAACTTTCTCCGGCGCCTTCTCCTGTCCCGTCAGGATCTCCGCCATTTCAATGACTTTCCTGCTGGCCTCCTCCCAGACATTTTCCACGTCATCGCCGCTTCCGAGAACAGGCGAATTGACAATTATCAGTCTGTGACTCAGGTTGTCATAGATAATAATAGTGTCGGTAATTATCAGTTCAAAGTCATTAACATCAAGAGTGTCAGGCTGGGGGAAGTCGACCGGTTCGAAGTAGCGAACAGCGTCGTAGCCGATGTAACCTACCGCACCATTGACAAAAGGAGGAAGACCGGCATGCTGATAGGGGACCATCTGGTTGAATATTTCCCTGACATATTCAAGGGGCCTGCCCATTCTGCTTTCCTTTACCGTTTTACCGTTTTTCTTATGGCATACTATCCCGTCTTTGCAGAAAATGGCATTTTCAGAATTACCCATGAAGGAGTAGCGTCCCATGTATTCCCCGCTGACGGCGCTTTCGAGAAGATACTGAAAACTTCCCCCCCTTAACTTTAAAAAAAGAGAAATAGCCGTATACATATCACCCTGAAGTTCCATGTAGACGGGAATGACATTGTACTGCCCGCTCAACTTTATAAATTCATTTTTTTCCGGATAAATTTTTCGCATAAATATATCACCAACCTGTTTAATCTTTTAACAAAAATAAGAAAAAGAATTTTTTTACTGCACCGTCTCAGCGCCGCGCACCTGTTTCAACGGCAATACGAAATCCGTAAAAAGGTGACCGTGCCGTTGGGCACCTTCGAAACCGGTACTCCTGGATCTTTTGAGGAGCCTCACTGAAAAGAGAGCCTCCCTTCAACACCCTGTAAACGGTGCCGAAGTCCTTAAGGTCACTTCCTCCCGGGTATCCCGCGTACCAGCTGCCGCTCCATTCCCAGAGAACACCCGTTATATGATACTTACCCGCCTGTTTCAGATACCATTGAATCTCTTCGAAGTAAACATCCAGTCTTCTTCTTTCGGGTTCAATTGTTCCGGCATTTTCGATACCCTGTTCATGCCAGGTACGGGAAAAAACTTCCCACTCATATTCAAAAGGGAGCCGGGCCGTAACACCAAGTTTCCCAGAACACCAGGTGCAGTACCGGGCGGCATCATTCCAGCTGACCTGCATTACGGGAAAATTATTCTCATCATAGAGAACATCTGCAACTGTCCCGGTGGGCCGATTCCAGTCAATGGCCTGCTTCTTTTTCCATCCATCATCCCAGGTCCAGCCCCAGCCTTCGACTTCTGATTCTGTCAGATATCCTGTCTCCGAGACAAAGGCCTCGAACTCACGAACCGTTACCAGCCGATTTGAAACAGCAGTCCCGTCAATAAAAACATCATGCGAAGGCACAGAAGCGAGAAAGTATTCACGCCGCAGTTCAGGCATTTTATTTTCATATAATGCATAGAGATGGTGAAGGTCCTGTTCACTCAGTCCGACCCTGTAATGGCCGCCTTCGAGAAATGTGAACAGATCTTCATGGACAATCATGAGGATAGAGGTATGCTTTTTTTATTCTATAAGATCAATCAGTGAATTGATATCGTTACCATCATCTGGAAACTGGGCCGTCAAAAAAGTAACAAGGAGTTGAATATCCTGATCACTGAATGTGTCAACAATTTTATTTCTAATAACATTCGCCAGGGGAACGGTAAAATGCTTGTCCTTACCCGGCAGAACAAGAAGTATTTTATGGCGGTCATAGCGAATGGAAAAATCATGATCCGACAACCGGTTCTTGACAATCTTTTCAATCTGCTCTATGAGTTCCTTACCCTTTTCATATCCCTTGAGGTTATAGTACCTTCGATAATTCTTAATGGAGAGCATGACAAGACTTACGGGAATATTCAGCTGTTCAGCATTGACAATGACTTCTTCTATTTTTTTATACAGAACATCAAGTGTGTCAATAAACTTGTCCGCCTCCTGTTCCTGCGTATCAATATGTGCGAGGTAATCAAAAATAAAACTGGAAACCTTCTTCAGCTTAAGGTCAATGTCCTTCAACGAAGCCTTACCCATGGTCCTGAAAACACAGATAAATCCTTCAAGTGAATCGCTGATGACAAAGGGATATGCCCTGAAGAGGTTCATATTGTCCAGCACCTTTTCCCCGAAAACATCATGAAGCATATTGGCATGCTTGAAATCCTCGATGACCACTGGCGCTTCTGACCTTAAAAGGTGAGCGGTAAAATTACATTTTTTCTGAATATACCTTCGGGATTCCTTCAGCCCGAGAAAATCCTCGAGCTCGACAAAAACAGGATCATAGGCATCCCTGTCCCTGCTGCTGCAATAGACGGCAAAGCTTAGTATCCCCAGTTCTTCAAATACAGACCTGAGGCTTACCTCCACCTGGTCGATACTCTTTTCCTGTTTTATCTGTTCCTGGAGCCAGTCAATCTCCCTGTATTTCCGGATAGAACTCCTCAGGCCGTCGATTTCTTTCTCGAGTTTTACTTTTGCCATCAGCTTTTCAAGGCTTACCGCAGCTGCTGAGCAGAGTATGGAAATAAACTCTTTGTCTTCATCGCTGTATTCCTCTGCGGTAACCTTATCTCCCAGGATTACCGCGGCGAGGAGTTTTTCGCCAAATGATATGGGCGCGATATAACGGGCATCGACAGATAAAAAATGATGATAATCCTCGGCAAATTCTGGATCATCCCTGTATTCATCAACATCTATCAGGCGGGGCGACGCGATCAGGCTTTTAAGAAATCCTGTATTACTGTCGAAATAAAGCCCCTTATTGTCAAAATTGACTCCACGGGAAAGCGCCATGATCCATCGTTCCTCATCAACCTCATCAGGGATGAGAAGCGATGATGTCGAAGAACCTATCTGCCCCATCAGGTTAAAGAGAATAATCTCAAAGAGATCATCCAGACTGGTACTGTTATTAATTTCTTTCTCTGTCTCATAGAGAAGCAGATAATCTTCAAAGGAGACAGGCCCCTCTTCTTCAACAATCTCAGCCCGGGAACCGGATACTGTCTCCTCTTTGGACACGGCAGTTTCTTTTTCAGGAAGTATTTCTTCCTCAACAGCAGTCTCATTCCCGGGAGACTCAACGGTCTCCGGCACATCTTCGTCAGCATCACCGTTACCTTCAACAGGTGCATAATCATCTTCCTCAGAAACCGTATCCTGTATCTCCTCCGGTATGGTTTTGACCTCCCCTACGGCACCTGCGGTACCAGGGTCTTCATCCTCGATATTGCGGCTTTCATTTAAAGTTTTACGGATTTCATTTCCCTCAAGAGCAAACTCCTCAAGAAGATGATCGTCTACAGCATCACCTTCAATGCCTGACTCTCCCAGAGAATCAAAATCCGGAATCAGGTCTTCTTCACCGGAAAAAATCTTTTCATCTACGATTTCGGAAGGTTCAGCAAAACCATCTTCAGCTCTTTCTGCTGTTTTTTCTTCAGTTTTATCGTCCGTATCCGCCTCTACAGGGACAAGATCCTCATTATCAAGGAGCAGAACTTCATTCTCATCTTTGATTTTTTCTGAGGCGGTACTGTTATCAGCGGGAATATTTTCATCTTCAGGAAGAAACTCAGTTGATGCGGGCCCCGCTATTTTATCCATAACGGTTTCCTGTCCCTTTTCGTTGATATCTTTTTTATATGTCAGTGCCTTTTCAAGCAGTCCCATAGTCAAATTCCCATTTCATTAAGAACTCTGACATAGGTATCGAAATATTCAGAGTCAGCAAATTTTTTTATCACTTCCTCGGGCAGTTTTTCAAAAAGTCCATCGAGATATTTTAAAAGTATTTTCATGTCACCCTGCTTTTCATCGGGAAGCTCTTTAACGAAACGGTCCACATCGAGATCATCTTCAATTATAACTATATTATCTGTTATGTCAAAGACCTCTTCAGTTACGGTAACTGTTTTAATTTCTTCAACATCAACGCTTCTGCCGAGTTTTGACTTTATCTTTTCAATATCCTCTTCAAATATAAGGGCCCCTTTTGCCGAGATGTCCTCTTCAATTGACTTTTTCTCTTCAACGAGAAAACTGTCTTCACGGGGAAGGAGATAATTACAGAAGCGCTCTCCTGCCAGGGCGCCTGCCGCTGTTTCAATGCGAATGAGATTGAATATTTCATCGAGATTTACATTAATATATTCTGCAGAATAGAGTTTATCATCAATCAGTTCAAAATCATTATTATCGAGGCCAAGAATTTCCCTGGCGCTGCTGATTTCTTTCCCTCCTTTTATCTTGTAATATTCATCAATTTCAGTTATGTAATGAGCATAATCACTTTCAAATATCGCATTTTCTACAAAGTCAAGTTCATCATCCCGGTATTTATAATCATCATCTTCGAATTCGAGTTTCAATTCATCAAACTCATGAAACCTCTCTGTCTCCAGTGAAGCGGCAGCTGGCTCTGTAACCTCACCTTCCTGGAGAACCACCCCTTTTACCTGGGAAAGATCCACATAGTCTGTAACCAGTTTTTCTATCGTATCAGTGCCAAAAATATCTGTTTCTGTTATATCATGCTTTTCAATAAGCTGATCATCAATAAACGCAACATTATCCTCGATTACTTCAAGGGCCTGCAGTTCATCAGGGAGAACTTCCTTTTCAAATCTCTCATATTCTTCATCGTTATAAAAATCGTCCTCCTGAGAGATGATCTCCTCTTCCACTGTTTCGGTTACTGAAGTCTCATCTTTTTGTTCCCCCTGGCCTTCTGCATCCTGAACAGTTTCTTCCCTGGAATCCCTTCCTTCACCTTCTTTTCGTTCCTCAAGAATTTCCGTTGCATAATGAGTTATTCCATTTTCCGATTCGGGGGCAGGTACCAAAGGAGAGGTCAATGTCTCGTCGGTAAAAATGATTTCACCAGATTCATCATCTCCCGGTCCCTTTTTCTCTCCAGTGTCAGTGATCTTATCATCGGTTGTCTGCGGGGAAGTTTGTTTCTCTCCATCATCAACAATTAAGGGTTGATCGAATAATACAGATTCCGCGGGCTTTTCTAATTTTTTATCTCCAGTGACAGCAGGTTGTTCTTTTTCTTTAACTGCATCAAGTGAGGAATCAGGAAGGGGTTCACTCTCTGCTGAATAATCAGCAGTTTCTTCAGGCACAGGGATGGCTGCAGGTTCATCCTCAACCGTCTCCTGGAGAACTTCAATTTCAATATGATCGTAAGCTGAATCAGGAAGGGCGTCCGAGGGCTCTTCTTTCTTTTTTATGTCATCCTTTTCTGCAGAGGCATCTTCATCACCGGCATTTTCCCCTTCATTCGAAGTCGCAGCGGTCTCTTCGTTATCAGAGGAGTCTTTCGCCTGTTTCCCTTTTAAACTTTCTTTTAAGGGAATGAGCTCAAAATCTTCGAGTCCTTCTATGAGATCGTTCTCTGTTAAAAAAAGCATGTCTTCGTCAGCAATTTCTTCGGCTTCCCTGAGATCAATGTTCCCGATATCCGTAACATCAAAATCGTCGAAACTGCTGCTGCCTTTTCCGGATATCTTGACCGTTACATCTCCTTTCTTTAACATCTTGACTTTCGCCTGAGTCTGTTTCTTTGCCTTAACAGGCTGCTCGGGTGGTATCTCGTTACCCGAGTCTATACTTCCTGCATTTTTCTTGTGCTGTATATGGGAAAGGGGTTCCAGCCTGTCAAATTCCTCAAATTCATCAATAATAAAATCTTCGTGACTATCTGTAGATATATCAATACCGGTCTCGGTAGTGCTTTTTTCTTCCCGTTCTTCTTTGCCCCTGTCAATAATGGAATTTTTAGAAATATCAGTCATTTTTTCGCTCATATTCTTTGATAAACAGTATTATCCTTAAAAAGCATGTTTCTGTTTTAATAATAGTCACGCACTGCCAGGTTTGTCCAATAATTAATAGATTCAGACAAAATTATATTCCTTCAGTAAATTATCGGTATCTGGCGCATATTAAAATAAAAAAAAAGGATGCCCGAAGGCATCCCTGCATACTCAATGAAGTTAAACTCTATCTGAGAGCGACCTTTAAACGCGCTTTAATTTTTTCCTGTTCAAGCTTTACTTCCATTCTTTCATCTGAGAAAGGTTCAAGTCCCTGCTGCCTGGAATCAAGTTCTTTGTAAATATTTTCCAGCTCATCCTTCTTTAATTCATCTTTGGTTAGAGCATTTTCAGCAAGGATAATAAGCTTATTGTCCCGAATTTCAACGATTCCGCCTTCGACGATGAGGTAATCGGTTGATGTTTTATCCCTAAGCCTGATCTCTCCAATCCCCAGCTCGGAGATGAGAGGTGCATGACCGGGAAGAAAACCGAGTTCTCCATCGTAGGCCTGAACAACGACAAAGTCTATATCTCCATCGTATATTGTCTTCTCCGGGGTAAGTATATTACAGTTTAATTTTCGGCTCATAATCAGCTACCTGCTTGTAATTTCTTCGCCTTTTCTACTGCCTCGTTTACATCACCGACCATGTAGAATGCCTGCTCGGGAAGATGGTCATAATCACCATTGATAACGGCTTTAAAGCTCTTAATCGTTTCTTCGAGTTTTACATACTTGCCTTCGAAGCCGGTGAACTGCTCTGCGACAAAGAAGGGCTGAGAAAGAAAACGTTCGATCTTTCTGGCTCTCTGAACAAGAAGTTTGTCTTCTTCTGCAAGTTCATCCATACCAAGAATTGCGATAATATCCTGAAGGTCTTTATACCTCTGAAGGATTCTTTTTACTTCCATTGCTGTATCATAATGATCCTGACCTACCAGTTCAGGTGCAAGAAGTCGTGACGAAGATTCAATGGGATCAACAGCGGGATAAATACCCTTTTCAGCAATCTGACGCGAAAGAACCGTCTGTGCATCGAGGTGAATAAACGCTGTAGCAGGAGCGGGGTCTGTAAGGTCATCAGCAGGTACATAAACAGCCTGTACTGATGTAATAGATCCACCCTTGGTAGAAGTAATCCTTTCCTGAAGCTGGCCCATCTCAGATGCCAGTGTAGGCTGGTAACCAACAGCTGAAGGCATTCGGCCGAGAAGAGCAGATACCTCAGAACCGGCCTGTGAAAAACGGAACACGTTATCGACGAACAGAAGGACATCTGAACCTGACATATCACGAAAATATTCACACATTGTCAGGGCTGTAAGAGCAACTCGAAGACGTGCTCCGGGGGGCTCATTCATCTGGCCGTAAACGAGACAGGCTTTGCTGATAACACCTGACTCCTGCATTTCAAGCCAGAGGTCGTTTCCTTCACGTGTCCTCTCACCAACACCAGCGAATACGGAGAAACCACCATGCTGCTGAGCAACATTGTTGATGAGTTCCATGATAACAACAGTTTTACCAACACCGGCACCACCGAAAAGGCCGGTTTTACCACCCTTGATATAAGGGGCGAGAAGGTCAATAACCTTGATACCCGTTTCAAACTGCTCTGCCTGCGGCTCAAGGTTGTCAAATTTTGGAGCGGGCTGGTGAATAGCACGTGAATCTTTAGCATTAACGGGACCACCCTTATCAACAGGTTCGCCCAGAAGGTTAAAAATTCGTCCCAGGGTTTCTTCTCCAACAGGAACTGAAATAGGAGCACCTGTATCAAGAATTTTTGCGCCACGGGGGATACCATCTGTTGAAGCAAGAGCAACTGCACGCACCCTGTTACCACCGAGGTGTTGTTGAACCTCACAGGTAAGTTTTATCTTTTCACCCATAACCTCTATTTCGAGTATAAGGGCATTATAAATTTCAGGTAATTTACCTTCAGCAAATTCGGCATCGAGTGTTGAACCGATTACCTGTACTACTTTTCCATAATTTTCACTCATTGTATTCTCCTTAAGTTAGCAAATATCATTTTTAATCGAGAGCTGCAGCACCACCAACGATTTCCGCAATCTCATTAGTAATTTTAGCCTGTCTCGCCCTGTTGTAACTGATTGTCAGTTCGCGAATCATTTCGTTTGAAGCATCGGTTGCGTTCTTCATGGCAACACGCCTTGCGAAATACTCTGAAAAACCTGACTCGAGAAAACAGGTAAAAATCTTAACTTTGATATACAGGGGCAAAATATATGAAAATATTTTTGCCGGATTAGGTTCAAAGTAATAATCAGTTGCAGTTGATGGCAGCGCTTCGACCTGCTCTTCCACTTCAGGAGATATTGGAAGCAGCTTAATTACTTCGGGCTTTTGAACTGCGGATGAATATACCTTTGTATATGAAAGATATACTTCATGGAATTCACCACTGAGAAAATAATTTGTCAATTCAGAACCAAGTTTGGCAGCATCTTCAAAAGAAAAACTGTCTTCCAGATTCTGTCCAGACTTAAACATTTCCTGGTTGATGAAGTTAAAATAG
Organism: uncultured Leptospirales bacterium; assembly: GCA_964534225.1. Classification (GTDB taxonomy): domain Bacteria; phylum Spirochaetota; class UBA4802; order UBA4802; family UBA5550; genus CAZHNW01. The sequence goes on from CAZHNW010000014.1 coordinate 53,912, forward strand.
TTGAAGCCCTTTTTCCCGATTACATAAAGCTGGGTCTCTTTCCCCTCGAGTTCGAGTTGCTCTTTAAGCTCAAGGGTTTTTTCAATAACATTTGTGTTAAAACTGCCACATAACCCTCGATTACCAGTAATCTGGAGAACCAGAGCCCGTGAGGGATTGGCAACTTCTTTCAGGAGTGGATCATTGAAAGAAGACCCTCCGAAAGAAATAAGATCGGCGATTATCTCATTTACCTTTTCATCATAGGGTTTTGATTTTTCAAGTCTCCCCTGCAGTTTTTTCATCTTTGCAGTAGAGACCATCTCCATGGTACTGGTAATCTTCTTAGTATTTTTAATCGAACTTATTCGTCGTTTAATATCTCTTTGATTAGCCACGGCTTTATCCTTATATCAGTAAGTTGAACTTAACTGAGAGTTGACAGATACTCCTCAACAAAGTTGCTAATAATTGTCTTGAGTCCCTCAGGATCTGTAATTTCGCCGGTCTGATCAATATCATCAAACAGATTTTGATGAGAAGACTTCATGAATTTCAGAAGCTTTTCTTCAAAATCAGAAATTTTATCTACCGGAACCTTGTCAACAAAACCCTGTGTTCCAGCATAAATCATTGTTACCTGTTCGGCGACATCCATAGGTACATACTGTCCCTGCTTAAGTATCTCAACAAGGCGTTCACCTCTATCGAGCTGTTTCTGCGTTGCCGCATCAAGTTCTGTACCCATTTGAGCAAAAGCCTCGAGCTCCCTGAACTGTGCAAGGTCGAGACGGAGTGAACCGGCATATTTTTTCATGCCCTTTATCTGTGCATTACCACCAACTCGAGAAACAGAAATACCAACGTCAACAGCAGGCCTGATACCGGCAGCAAAGAGATTAGGCAGGAGGTAAATCTGACCATCTGTAATTGAAATAACGTTAGTAGGAATATAGGCGGATACCTCACCTTCCTGTGTCTCAATAATGGGAAGTGCCGTTAGTGATCCACCACCGAGGTCGTCATGAAGCTTTGCAGATCTTTCAAGCAGCCGTGAGTGACAGTAGAAAATATCACCAGGATATGCTTCACGTCCTGGAGGACGTCTGAGAAGAAGTGAAAGCTCTCTGTAGGCATTTGCCTGTTTTGAAAGGTCATCGTAAACACAGAGTGTATGTCCGCCCTTTTCATACATGAAGTATTCAGCCATGGCTGTTCCGGCATAAGGTGCAATGTACTGAAGCGGAGCAGGATCGGATGCATTTGCGGCAACAACAATGGTATAATCCATTGCTCCATACTGCTCAAGTTTTTCAACAACTGCGGCAACCGTTGATGCCTTCTGGCCTACAGCAACATAAACACAGATAACATCTTTTCCCTTCTGGTTAATAATTGCGTCAATAGCGATTGCAGTCTTACCGGTTTTACGGTCACCAATAATAAGCTCACGCTGTCCCCTTCCAATGGGAGTCATAGCATCAACTGACTTAACACCAGTCTGAAGGGGTTCTTTAACGGGCTGCCTGTCAGCAATACCGGGAGCATTAAACTCAACAGGACGTCTGGATGATGCGTTGATGGGGCCCTTATTGTCTATGGGCTCTCCAAGAGGGGTAACAACCCGTCCCAGCATCTCTTCACCGACAGGTACAGAGAGAATCGTATTCAGTCTCTTGACTGAGTCGCCCTCCTGAATTGTCAGATAATCTCCAAGAACGGCAGAACCAATGGAATCTTCTTCAAGGTTGAGAACCATCCCCTGGGCACCGTTATCGAACTCAAGCATCTCCGCGGACATGGCATTCTCAAGACCATGGATCCGGGCAATACCATCACCAACCTGGATAACAGTCCCTACCTCTGAAACATCGAGTTCCGACTTATATCCCTCAATTTCCTTCTTAATTATGGACTTTATCTCTTCAGTTTTAATCTTCATAAGC
>CAZHNW010000015.1:0-25693 GCA_964534225.1 uncultured Leptospirales bacterium
CCCCGGCGGGACCATTTTTTCAGAAAGGCATTTACCTGTTACGGGCCAGTTCCCGCGGCTCCTTAATGGTTATTTTGTTCCTCTTTAAAAATTCTTTGAAACCGTAAACCTTCTTACCCATAAAAATCATGTCATGGGCCCCTTCGGGGCAGTTATTGACACAGCCGACACAGAGAATACACTTACCGTTATCGACTTTAAATTTTTCAATATCTATGGCCCCCACGGGGCACTTTTCGACGCAGAGGCCGCACTGAATGCATTTCTTCGCGTCAATGGTGTGTTTGCGTATGGCCACCTTCTTGGTCCACCACATGGTGTTCAAAACCTTCAGGGGACTAAAGATACTGCATTCAAAATCGATATCATGTTCCTTTCCCTTTTTCATGGCGGCAAGAACATTACTGCTGAACTTTCGTGCCTTTTCATAGGTTTTTTCACCGGGGAGATGGCGGTACTTGAGAATGCGCGCCACCTTTCCGTATGACCAGGTGGGGGCAAAGGTTGACATGTTTCCGAAACAGGCAATCCCCAGTGGAAAACCGCCCCTGTCATAGAGAAGATCAAGAAGTTTCGTGGCGGTATTATGTTCATTGTGCCCTTCTCCGCCGTAGGTGCAGTAGGCGGCAATGCCCTTTCCTTTTATGGGGGGAAGTTTTTTAACCCACTCTTTCAGGTTTTCGGGCACGTCATAGTAATAAACGGGAGTGCCGAAAACGATCAGGTCATTGTTCACGATATCATTTGCTTTGAGTACGCGGTAATCACCAAAGGTCACGGAAAGGCCCGCTTTCTGCAGGCGCGCGGCAATGAGTCGGCCCATTCTTTCTGTATGCCCCGCCTGGCTGTACCAGACTACTGCGGCAGTCTGCGGTTTTTTTGTCGTAAGATGTCTCTCTTCAGCATAGAGGCGGGAAAAATTCTGCGGCACCATGAGGAGTGTGCCAAAACCTGCGGTTTTTTTCAAAAAACTTCTTCTGTTTTCCATTATCGATATTCCTCACATAAAGATACCGGTATTAAAAAGGTCCCGCCAATTATTTCAAGTTAATTTTTCGTAAAAAGATAATTGAATGCGAGGTTGGTGTTAATTGAAGGCGAGGTTGGCGTGATATGAAGGCGAGGTTGGTGTTAATTGAAGGCGAGGTTGGCGTGATATGAAGGCGAGGTTGGTGTTAATTGAAGGCGAGGTTGGCGAACCTCGCCTTCAATTAACATCTCAAAATATACCCTTCCCGGGTCTTGACGTGAGAGACAATTCAGGTAATAATAGTCTAATGGAGAAAATGCATGATGGAAAAAATAACAAAGTTTTCTACCGGCACCTGTCTCCTGGCAGCGGGAATTCTTGTTGCAGCGGGACTGTCTCTGAACTGCCTGTCATGCCGCAACAGGGGAGCAAAGAATATGGAAGAACAGCGTAAAATAATGGTTAAAAACCAGATCCAGTCACGGGGTATCACCTCCTCGCTGGTACTCGATGCGATGCGAAAGGTGGAACGTCATCACTTTGTTCCCAGGGCTTACCGGTCCGAGGCATACGCGGACCACCCCCTTCCCATAGGCAATGGCCAGACCATTTCACAGCCCTATATCGTAGCGCTCATGTCTGAACTCTGCGAACTGTCAGGCTCTGAAAAGGTCCTCGAAATCGGGACCGGTTCAGGTTACCAGGCGGCGGTCCTGTCACTTCTCGCAAAAGAAGTCTACAGTATCGAGATTGTTCCCGGCCTGGGCAAAGCAGCAGAAAAACTTCTGGCACAACGGGGATACAGTAATGTAACAGTGCGTATCGGTGACGGCTACCGGGGTTGGCCCGAAAAGGCCCCCTTTGATGTCATTATACTCACCGCTTCGCCACCGAAAATTCCACAGGCCCTGGTTGACCAGCTCGATGAAGGGGGCATTCTTGTCGCACCTGAAGGAGACTATGTTCAACAGCTGGTAAAACTGAAAAAACGCAGAGGCAAAATCAATAAAGATACCATCACCTATGTTCGTTTTGTACCCATGGTCCACGAAAAACAGTAATTCAAAAGTACCAAAGTACCCTTCTGCTGATCACATCAGGGAAAAGTATTGACAAAAACCATCTTTCAGGGTCAGATTAGCGGCAGATCTACCGGAGAGGATAATTAATGGCATCCGCAAACGAAAATGCACAAAAATATCCCTTCCTCGGTGCGCATATAGCAAAGGAAGCCCACATATATGAAGTTCTTGATGTCATCAGTCAGCAGCAGGAACTCTGTCTTAAAAATGAAATCGAGCGATGCGCGACCCTCGAAGACCTGCAAAACTCACGCACGATTAAAATACCCTTCACCCCGGCGCGCAACAAGAACATACATTACCTTGCGGACCAGCTGCTGAAAAATTACCCTGATCACATCAAACCCCTTTACTCTTTCAGGTTCCCCATGGAAGAAACAACAAAGCGGCTCAATATCGAGGAGATAACAGAACTGACAGTCAACCTCAAGGGAGAGGAGCACATGCACCTCCAGATCCAGCGTGACTCCCAGTCAGCTGAAGAACTGATGAACCTCCTTGCCCGTTTTCGGCTTTTTAATATCACCAAGCTCCTGAAAAGCACCCGTCAGAAATCACATATTTCACGTCTGATAAAAATGGAACTGGGGAAAAAAATCTTTACCTTCAAGCACTACTCCCTGGACAAGAACCTCTTTGAAACAAAAGAGGATTACTGTTTCCACCAGAAAAATTACGAAGCCGTTAAAAATAAAATGAACATTGAAGAACTGCGTAATATCGTGGCAGTCCACTCTGTTCCCATAATCAGAAGGATAAAACGTTACGGGATTCTCAATACCGAGTTCAGTGATTACCGGGACACAAAACTCGACTATCTCCTCAACATCCTTCTCGAGGAAATCCCCAACTCCCTTGACAAGAAAGACCTTACAGAGGTGAAAAACTTTGCCTCACTGCGCACATGCCTCATGAAGGTCGATCAGATCATCGACCCACTGGTTACCCTGTCCGATGACATAATCCGTTACATCAGGGACAATGAACTGACCAGCGAACGGGACATCCTCAGTATCTTCGACAGCCTCAACAGGGAGATGCTCAGAAAATGGGCCGAAGAATCAGCCGAGAAAAAGCGCATCTTCACCTACATGGACGATCACCAGAACCTCTACTATTTTGACAGCGCCCGTTACCTGACAAAAATCACGGGCCTTTATAAGCTCATTCTTCATGAAACTGAAAAATTCGACAGCCTGACTGAAATGGAAAAGAAGGAATACCAGATACTGATGACCCTCCTCTGCAGGGCGGGTGAACAGGTACTGGCACAGGAAAACCTGGCGCGCACCCTGTTTCAGGGGGAGCAGAACATTCAGCGTCTTCAGCAGATTATCAGGGAATATGAACAGTACAGGAAAAAAGACCTGGAGGAACGTCTCCGTGAACCCGAAGAGATCCCCGTACGAAAACAGTCACTGGTACAGAAAATAATTTCCTTTTTCAGCGGCATCTTTGGCGGTAAAAGAGAGGCCGTGGTGAGGCAAAAGGCGCAAACTTCCCCCATGAAAAAAACAAGAAAGGCGCCGGTCTCCCTCGATACCAGGGACATCTACAACCAGATCAAGAAAAAAAGCGCCCCGCTTCTGGCGCTTTCCGATTTTATCAAGATAGAACCGGAAAATGAAATACGCATTGATACCATAATCGATGAACTGAGGTCGCACCAGCTGAAAATCGTAATCCCCGTTTATAATGCCCGTACCGTGCTCTATCCCGTCAAGAGTCATGAAATCCTCATGGCAGACATCGAGTATCTCCTGGTTGACCCGGAGATTATTCAGTCCCCCGAAGCAATCAGGGAATATACGGATTCACTGGCAGGGTACAAGCTGAAGGATGAGACCCTCCCGGGCAAGGCGATACTCACCGTGGAGAAGTATCTCCTCACACTCTACCGCCAGAAAAAGGCGAAGAAACTTAAAAAATAGAATCCCTGTCAATCATGGATATCGGCGCTGAGGCGGAGAACAGCGGCCGCTGGCCTCGGAAAGCCCGGTGCCGCGGTTCCACGGATGGAGAGAAGCAGCCGCCGGGACCGGCAAAAGTTATACGGCTTCATAAAGGATCGAATTCAGATTAATCTTCTCGCTTCTTTTAGACAGGTTCAGTATTTCAATACCAACAACTTCATCCTTATCATTATAATCAAGAATAACGCCTGGAGAAATCTCTTCAGATTCAACAATCTCTGAATCATCCAGCCTGAAATAAAGGGCATCGCTTTGTTTATCAACCTTGACTCTCATAATTTTCCTTTCATGGTCCTGTCGAAATATGCTGTCACAACAAAAACCGGCTCTTTCGTGACATTAATGATGACCCGTAAAACCCTGTTGTCATAATGTTCAATGATACCCAGTCTATGCTGCAACTCACTGTCATTGGTATCATCCTGTATTAACTGTGGATTATTCAAAACGTACTCAATATCATCAATTGATAAAGACCGTTCATGTATTACAGTCTCTGCATGAATAGAAAGGGTATACTCCATCGGCTAAATATATCCATGTAAGATGATACTGTCAACAGTGATTTTACACCGAACAAAATAATTCTGGTCTCCACACACCCCTGAAAACCCGGTGCCGCTGACAGCCCTGTTATGCCTGAAAATAAAAAACGCCCCGTAACCAGGGGCGTGGCGGGCCGAAAAAATCGGCCTGAAAAAAAAGCAGTATAAAATTATTCTCCCGCGGGGCAGGAGTCACATCCTCCGCCGGCGGCGCAGGCAGGGGCTGTTTCTTTCGTTGCTTCTTTCTTCGCCTCTCCCTTCTTGTAATCATTAACGTAGAAACCGGAACCCTTGAAGATAATTCCCGCGGTACCGAAAAGCTTGCGCACCTTTCCCCCGCATTTTTCACACTTCTCGATGGGGTCATCATTCATTGATTGAAAGACATCAAACTTGTGTTCACATTCTGTACAAACATATTCATATGTCGGCATGGTATACCTCGACACCTGTTGATTTTTAGGTCACCATACCACAACAATATCTAAATGAATATAGTCAATAATTTTTTATAAAAACAGCTGTCTCAAAAGCCCCCTAACCGCCAGAGGATGAAGTTAAAAAATTATAATTTTTAAACCCATACCCGAAGGTGGTGAGGAAAATGCTCATCATACTGAAAATGTTTCACGAACCGGAAAAAAACATGCCACCGGTCATGCGCTGTGCCCTGAAAAAAGATTAGACAATCAACATACCTCCCGGAAAATGGCGTCATCCTGGAGGAAGGTTGTGGCAAAAAAACAGGTAACAGTCCCCTTTTTCATCCCCCACCAGGGATGTCCTCACCGCTGCGCCTTCTGTGACCAGTGGCCTGCCACGGGTGCGGCGCGCCTTCCCCGTCCCGCGGAAATGCCCGCACGTGTCGATGAATACCTGGGGAACCTTTCGCCGACAGTGAAACAGAGAGAAATCGCCTTTTTTGGGGGAAGTTTTACCGGTCTTCCCCCTGACCTTCAGCGGGACTACCTTACCGAGGCGTCGGCCCTGAAAAAAGAGAAACGCATCGACGCCATACGCCTTTCCACGAGGCCCGATTACATCGACCATGAAAGACTCGACCTCCTCGAGGAATACTCTGTCGATACCGTTGAAATCGGCGCCCAGTCATTTCATGACCATATACTGGAACGCTCACGCCGTGGCCACAGCGCCGCCCATATCCGCGACGCCGCCGCCCTCATCAGGGACAGGGGTTTTGACCTTGTCATACAGCTCATGCCGGGACTCCCCGGTGATACCCGTGAACGTTCTCTGAAAAGTGCAAAAGAGGCGGCGGCTCTCTCACCCTCCGCGGTGAGGCTCTATCCCGCTGTTGTACTTGCCGGCACTGAACTCGAGGAGATGCTTGAAAAAGATGAATTCACACCCCTTACCATTGAAGAGGCGGTAACCTGGGGCGCCGATCAGTACGCCCTTTTCAAAGAGAAGGGTATTCCCGTTATACGCATGGGGCTTCATCCCTTTTCTGACGATCAGTTGCAGACTGTCATTGCCGGTCCCTATCATGTTTCCCTCGGTTTTTTCATTAAGTCACGGTACCGGCGAAACTATCTTGAAGAGGCGTTAAAAAAACCTTCTTCTGTCCAGAGGGGAAAGAAAATTGAGGTGCGGGTTCCCCCCCGTGATCTTACGGAATACATTGGCCACCGCCGGGAGAATGTTACCTGGCTCTGTGAACGCTTTGGTCTTGATGACCTTGTCATTACTGCCGGGGACAGTGGAAACCGCTCCTTATTATTGCATATATGCAACAACTATTTTTAAAAAATAATTACTTACAAATTCTAATTTTTCAGAAATATATAGCAAAATCACTACAAATTTAATTCATAATGGATATAACTAAAAATGACAAATGATAAAAATAAATTATTTGATATTCTAAATAATGAATTATTCACAACAAAATTCATATCTGGAATGGCCGGTGATAGATTATTAAGCGGAAACGAAAAAAATCTTTTAATAAAACTAATTGAAGAAACAGGAGATGATCTATATGTAAAATTGCTTTTTTATATTACTCATCAAATATTTGCCATTGAAGATTCTAAAAAATTATGGACTGAAATATTAGCCCATAAAAAGAAAGTATCAAAGATATTAAACAGAAATATCGAAATATCGGTAGCAACTCTTGACTATCTAACCAATATTAAAAATGAAATCAAAAATCCAAAAATTATTGGAGAAGCTTTCATTGGGAAAATAGCTGAGATCACATCAATAGACAGCTTAACAAAATTATACAGCAGACAATACCTTTTTTCTAAATTGAAAGATGAACTCGATAGATTCAAAAGATATGGCACTACATTTTCAATCCTGCTGATAGATATTGATAATTTCAAATCAGTAAACGATACATTCGGTCACCAGAGAGGTGATCAGATATTAACGCGATTCGGAACAATTCTAAATGATTCAAAGCGTGAACTGGATATTTGTGCTCGATATGGAGGAGAAGAGTTTATTGTTGTATTGCCACATACTGATCAAGATGAAGCTGAAGTTATAGCTGAGAGATTGAGAATATCAGTAGAAAGCGAATATAAAAATGACATTAACTTAACAATAAGCATAGGTATATCTAATTGCCCTAAAAATTCGAGTAACATTAAAATTTTAATAAAGAATGCTGACGATGCCTTGTATAATTCTAAAAAAAACGGGAAAAACAGCATAACATGCAGTTAATAAAATATCCTGAAACATTAAAAATCATCAGATTACATGGCTGTCTCTGATAGAAAAATACTTCCCCCTGCCACCCTGCCTGGATAGAACTATATCCCATGTCTGAAGAGTCCTTGCCGAAAATGCTGCCCCCATACCCAGTAGATAGTATTTCCACATACGATAGAATCGATCGCTATATTTTGATTTTAATTTAAACCAGTTATTATTAAAATTTTCAAACCAGTCCATTGCAGTTTTATAATAGTCAACGCTGAAATTATGCCAATCTTCCATAACAAATAGATTCTCTATCGATTCCCCGATTTGTTTAATTGACGGGGCCATACCATGAGGGAATATATATCTATCTATCCATGGTTCAGCTGCCGTGGATGACCTGTTTGCTCCCATGGTATGAATCAAGAAAAGTCCACTATCCTTCAGGCAATTATAAGCTGTCTCCATTAGCTTACGGTAATTTTTTTGTCCTACATGACCAATCATACCAATTGAAACCACATGATCAAAATTTTTTTCCTGAATTTTTCTATAATCCTGTAATAGTATTTTTACCGGCAGGCCTTCACAAATTTTCCTGGCGAGCTCTGCTTGTTCTTTTGATACTGTTATGCCAACGGTTTCTACACCATATTTTTCAGCTGCATATTTTCCAAGAGCTCCCCATCCGCATCCAATATCCAGAATTTTCATTCCCGCTTTTAAACCTAATTTTTTACAGATGAGCTCCAATTTTGCATTTTCTGCCTGCTCTACCGTATAATCTTCCTGTTCATAATATAGACTTGAATATACCATACGTGGTCCAAGCATTACCCTGTACAGATCATTCCCAATATCATAGTGCTTTTCCCCTATTTCAAAAGCTCTGGTCATTTTTTGCATATTGAAAAATTTTGCTTTGAGATAGTAATATCTGGTTTTCCATGATAACCTGCTGAATTCCATATCTGCACGGTATAATTTTTCAAAAAATAAATCCAGTCTCTTTGTATCCCATAATCCATCCATATAGGATTCTCCCAAAGCCATTGACATTCCTTTAAACACAGTTTTAAAAAATCTTTCATCTTTGACAATCAGGTCCCAGTCCCGATCTCCATTGACATCGATACCAGCCATAGAAAATACTTCAGAAACAGCTTTCTTAAGATTTTTCATTTTTTTATCCACCTCACTAACCTGATCTATAAAAATAATAATGTATATAATACGATTCAACTTTTTTTACTATTCATCCATCTATCATTGAGCAAACCTTCACCGCTACACAATGGTATCCGGGAATAACCACAATGAAGGGGCGAAAACGCTTTCGCCCCTTCATTGTGGTATTATTACACAAGCCGGAGGGAGGGAGGGATAAATATCTGTAGACCTTTTTTAAAAAAGGGCCACGGGGGTACCAATAGGAAGGGTTCGAACCTCCATGTCAGGCATGAGGGCCCCGGTGGTTTCAAAAAATTCACCCATTTTTATCCGGGGAAGAAATCCCATCTTTTTATCCAGGGGTTTGCAGAAATTATCGAAATGAACAGGAATAAGCAGCGTCGGTAAAACATTCTGTACTACAGAACGCAGGTATCCCGCCGTGCTGCCCCGCCCGCCGATACCGAGAAACATGATATCAGCTGATATCCCGTCGTACATGCCGTCACGGTACCCCGCGCTGCCGTGATGGATCATTGTTCCCGCAGCATGGTTTATCTGAAATGCAAAAGTTGTTCCCAGCCGATAGGCCCCTGCCGGGGCGGGAATTTCAAAAACAGAATCAATTTCTCCCGGGTAGGGTATTCTTCCCAGGAAGGCAGGGCCGTGAAGGGACTCGATGCAGGTAATGCTGAAATCTCCCAGGGTTATGGTATCCCCCGCCTTTACGACCTGGATCTGGTTTTCAGGAAGGGCGTCACTGCGCCCTATCCAGGCGGTAGACTCAGAGCCGACAAGTGACGCCCCGGTCTGGGCGGCAAAGGCGGCGGCATCAAGGCTGTGGTCGAAATGACTGTGACTGACCAGTACCGCTGTGGCACTGCCGCCGCCGCATCGGTCAATCCACTCCGCCACAAGATCACTGCGGGAGAGGAGTTTTCTTCCCCCCAGCACCCTGGACATTGAATGCCGTGAAACAAAGGGATCAATGAAAAAACCGCTTTTCCCGTCTGAAATAAAGAGACCCGCCGTTCCAAGCCAGGTAACCGATACCGCTCCATCGAGACAGTCAGTAATCAGGTGTTCCTGGTAGTACCTGCTGTTTTTCATGAACATACCTCGTTGACTGAAATCTCAATATACCACTCCACCTGAGAGGTCAATTATAATTTTTTTCCTTGCCAATCTTCTGCGGGGGGATATCATGCAAAAAAAAAGGAGGCGCAACATGAAAAAAAATGCCAGCTTAAAAAGAGTACTTTTCTATCAAATAGCCGGCTTTTTCTTGCTGATTACTTTAGTATGGGTCAGTGAAATCCTGGACCTGCCCCACTCTCTGCTGAATGCGCCGCCTACACCTTCAAATATTATAGAAAGTATTTATGAAAGTATTTTTATAACCGGTTTTGCCGCCATTATTATTATCTTTTCACACAAAACCATCAAACGCATAAACTACCTGGAGGGTTTTCTCCCGGTTTGCTCTTTCTGCAAAAAAATCAGGATCAAAGATGAATGGATACCCATCGACATTTACATCGAAAATCATTCTGACATAGAATTTTCTCACAGTCTCTGTCCCGAATGCGCAGAGAAACACTACGGTGACCTTCTGCATAAAACATAACAGGTAACAGTGAAAGAACCCCTGCTGCCCATTAGTCTTCCAGGGGATACTTTCTGAACAGGGCATAAGCTCCCAGAAGCATACCCGTACAGATAAGAAAGACCACCTGGATTCCCCCCGGGTTTTCAACAGTGCCGCCGAAATATTTCAGGCAGAGGGGACCGATCACCGAGGCGACACCCGCGGCGACCTTGATGACCAGGCCCATGAGGCCGTCATACATGGCCTCCCGGCGGTACCCGGTATACTTTTCATCGAGGTCGATAAGATCTGCAAAAATGGGCCGTATCAGAACAAAAAATGAAGCCAGGGGAAAAATAAAAAGAACCATGGGAACAAGGGCATGTACCAGGACAATCACCCCCTCCTCGAGGGGGCCCCATCCCGCGGCAATAAACAGGCAGTTCACCCCCCACCCGATAAAGGGAAAGTCCTTCATCAGGGCAATGACCGGCAGGGCAAGGGCAAACATGAGAAAGCTGATGCCGAAAACCTTCTTTTTGCCATAACGTGAAGAGTAACGAAAAACAAGAAAAAACATGGGCAGAGAAGCAACGACCAGCCCCCCCTGGATGTACCCTCCCACGTGGGCACCGAACCCCATGATAAGGGTCACCATGAAGGGGATCATGGCAATAAGTTCATCCAGGGCGATACTGAACATCATCAGGGTCACCATGAAAATAAGAAAGGGCCTGTTCTTGAGGCATTGACGTACCGACTCGATGAGACCAAAGGGAATATCTTTGGCGGGCGAATGAGGCTTCTCCCTGACAAAGGAGACAGAGAGCCAGAAAAGGAAAAGAGCAATGATACTGAAAACAACCACGGCAAAACGGTACCCGTCAGAAAAATCAACGAAGCCCCGGTGAAATCCGTGGGGAAAAACCTTTATAAATAACCCCACCGCGATGGTAGCCATAAGCGTCCCCGCCACCTCGAAAACACCCATATACGAGGAGATTTCGATGCGTTCACGGTTGCTCCCGGTAATCTCCGGCAAGAGCGAGATATAGGGAGCCACCACAGCGGTAAAAAAAATCCAGAGTGCGGTAAGCATGCAGAGCAACCAGACAATATTGCTGCCGCTTCCGGGCTCTCCCGGTGGGTAGAAAAGAAGAACCGCTGAGAGTGAAAGAAAGGGGGCCCCGATAAAAACCCAGGGTTTCCGGCGGCCCCACCGGGTATTGTAACGGTCAGAGGCAAAACCTATGAGGGGGGCCGCGGCAGCATCAATGACACGACTTATAATGTTTACCACGGCAAATGCTGAATAACTTACCAGCATAATACGGTTACCCGCCGCGTCGGTACGGCCCGTGTAATAATAGAGAAGCCAGCTGATGGTAATCATCGGCATAAGAGCACCCCCCATCTGTCCCGCTGCATAGGTGATCTTTTGCCAGAAGGGCAGCCTGTTTTCCACCGATGACTCTTCCCTGGTATTCATACCCGTACCTGTATTAATGCCCCGTTGTCACTGTATGACTGATATATCAATCACGCAGTGACAATGTAAAATTTACTTTAAAAGGGCAAGCAGAAAAAGAAAAGCCCCTTGACAGGAACAGTCCTCTTTTTCACTATTTTTTCAATTTTCAAAAACGCAAAAATTCTTATACATGCCCCCAAAAAATCAGGCCGCCGGCAGGGCCCCTGAAGGAAAAACCATGGACAACATAACACGCATTCTCAGCGAAGAGCTTCTCATCCGCGCCTATACCGTTTCTTCCCTTGACACAGTCAGGGAACTGACCCTCCTCCATGAAACATCTCCGAACGGGACACTTGCCCTTGGCCGTGCCTTAACTGCCGCGGCCCTGCTCAGCGCCACACTGAAACCGGATTCACCCCAGTCACTTTCTGTAAAGTTCTTCGGAGACGGCCCCCTGGGGGAGGTACTTGTGCAGGCAGATGCACGGGGCAGTCTTAGGGGATACCTGAAAAATCCCCGCCCTGACCTGGAAACTGATATCGGGAGCCTCAGCTTTTCAAAGAGTATCGGCGCCGGTTTTCTTACCGTCATCAGGGACCTGGGCATGAAAGAGCCCTACACATCCACCCTGCCCCTTCTTTACGGCGACGTGGCGGGGGACATCTCATACTACCTGACAACATCAGAGCAGGTTCCCTCCGCACTGATTATCGCACTGGAGATGGACAGCAAAGGCATAGTCAATGCCGCCGGTGGCATACTCATTCAGACACTTCCTGAAACCCCTGACCATGTAATCGAAGAGCTGGACAAAAAAATCAAGGCAATGCCTGTTTCCCTTGGCGAAAGCCTGCTTGCGGGAGAGTCATCCCTTGAGGTTCTGCAGAAACTCCTGGGAAACACAGGCATCGAGATACTCTCACAGTCTCCTTTGCAGGCGCGGTGCCGCTGCAGCCGCGGGTTAATCGAAGGGACCCTGCGTGGTATTGATAAAAATGAACTGCGGGAGATGATCGAAAAAGACAGGGGGGCGGAAGTTCTATGCACCTTCTGCCTGAAAAAGTATGTCTTCACCGCCGAAGAACTGGAGTCCTTTCTTTCCTCACAGAATCACTGATTGATCCTTTCAACGGATTCAGTTTTCCCCGACCTGTTGATCCTGAAAATGATACCATTAATGCGGGGATTGCCTGAGGCCACCTCGAAGCGGACCCGTGTTTGGTAGAGAAAACGCCGCAGGGACTGGTCCCGGTTCATGCCTATGACAGAGTCAAAAGGTCCCGTCATACCCGCATCGGTAATATAACCGGTCCCTCCCGGGAGTATCTCTTCGTCTGCGGTCTGCACATGGGTATGGGTCCCAAAGACAGCAGAGGCACGGCCGGCAAGATACCATCCAAAGGCGCGTTTTTCGGAAGTTGTTTCAGCATGAAAGTCCACCACGATGATATCAGCCTTTTTCTTCACCTCTCCATAGAGGGCATCAAAGGCCCGAAAGGGACAGTCAATCGCCGCCATGCCTGATCGGCCCATGAGATTGATGACACAGATTTTTATGCCGCGCACCTGTATCATGCAGTGCCCCTTCCCCGGCACACCCGGCGGGAAGTTGCCGGGGCGCAGAAGGTTGTCTTCAGTATCAATGATCTTCAGTACATCATTGTTGTCCCAGACATGGTTGCCCGTGGTCACAACATCGATACCAAGTTCCATAAAGTCACGAAAAATTTCCGGCGTTATGGAACGTCCCCCTGCGGAATTCTCACCGTTCACGATAACGGTATCAATGCGGTGCCGTGCCACAAGGCCCTGAAGCTGGTCGGCGAGTATTGTACGTCCCGGCCTGCCCACGACATCACCGACAGCTAAAATATTCAGGACATCATTCATATAAACTTCCTTTCAAATAAAAAAACAAAAGGGGCGACATTCATCGCCCCCTCAACATTTATCAACATTTTTCGACAGCCTACTTTGCGTAATCGATAATGCGTGTCTCCCTGATAACCGTAACGCGGACGATCCCGGGATACTTGAGTTCAGATTCGATCTTTGTAGCAATATCACGTGCCATTGACTCAGCCTTTTCATCATTTACCAGGCTGTTATCAACCATGACGCGAAGCTCCCGCCCCGCCTGGATTGCAAAACACTTTTCCACGCCTTTAAAACTCTGGGCAATGTTTTCCAGGTTCTCGAGTCGCTTCAGGTAGGTGTCAAGAGACTCGCGACGAGCACCGGGACGTGAAGCCGAAATGGCATCGGCGACCTGCACCAGCACCGCTTCGAATGTTTCCTGTTCACGGTCATTGTGGTGTGAAGCGATAACATTGACGCACTTATCAGACTCGCCAAATTTTTTGGCCATCTCCGCACCGACAAGGGCATGGGCACCTTCGCCCTCTACAACAGATCCCTTACCGATATCGTGAAGCAGTCCCGCACGTTTGGCAAGCTGAACGTCAAGGTTGAGCTCTCCCGCCATGATACCGGCGAGATTGGCCACGTCCTTGCTGTGGTCGAGAACATTCTGCCCGTAACTGGTACGGTACCGGAGCTTGCCAATATGATAAAGGGCATCCCTGCTGAGGCCGGGAATTCCCATCTCATAGGCGGCCTTTTCGCCCTCTTCGAGCATGGATTCCTCGATCTCACCGGATACTTTGTTCACCACCTCCTCGATACGGGCGGGATGGATCCTGCCATTTTGAATGAGACGCTCCAGGGAAAGCCGGGCAATCTCCCTCTTAACGGGATCAAAACCGGAGATAACAACCACCTCCGGGGTATCATCGATAATCATATCCACACCGGTGAGGTTTTCAAGGGTACGAATATTTCGTCCCTCACGCCCGATGATACGTCCCTTCATTTCATCAGAAGGGAGAGATACTGTTGTAACGGTAGACTCTGATGTATGTTCCGATGCGTTGCGCTGGATGGCGGTGATAATAATTTCTTTCGCCTTTTTATCAGCAGTGCGACGTGCTTCTTCTTCTATTTTATTGATGAGCCTGGTGGATTCGAATTTCACTTCATTCTCAAGGTTTTTCAGCAGAACATTCTTTGCCTCTTCCTTGGTCATGCCGGAGATTCTTTCGAGTTCCCGGTTATGTCGTTCGAATTCCTGTTTCAGTTCTTCCTGTTTTTCCTGGTTCTCCTGCTCTTTCAGCTGAACGATCTTTTCATTCTTTTCGAGATCTCTGCTTCGGGTCTCAATCCCTTCTTCCTTCTGTATCAGCCGTTTTTCCGTCGCCTGTAGTTCCTGGCGCCGTTCCCTCATTTCCTTTTCCATGAGGTTCTTTTCTTTAAGCAGCTGATCCTTGGCCTCGATGAGAAGTTCTTTTCTCTTATTTTCCGCGTCCTTAACCGCATCCTGAAGAATTCGATGTGATTTTGATTCAGCGGAGTTTAATTTTATCCTGCCAAGATAAGCCCGAACGGCATATCCAATAATTCCAGCAACAGGGAGAGCACAGATGAGAATGATTATTGTCACAGCAAACCCCCTTTATTTCTCAGAACACGTGCATTTACAATGCCGGGTCTCTGATAATAATAGTTAAAATAAAGGAGACAAGTATTACTGTCGGTCAAATGCCACGCAGGACACTATCAACCGGCTGCATACTTCTGTTGGATCTTTTCGGATACGAAAGAGGGTACCAGGGTGGATGTATCACCATTGTAGCTGGCAACTTCCTTCACGAGCCGGGATGAAATAAGGGAGGTCTCCTCCCGGGACATCATGAAGATTGTTTCAATCTCCGGTGCAAGACGATGATTGACCGCCGCAATGGGATTTTCATATTCAAAATCACTCACGGACCTCAAACCACGAATAATAAAGTTCACATTCCTTTCGCGGCAGTAATCGATAAGCAGTCCGTCAAATGAAACAATTTCGATATAATCACCGTATTCGCTGCAACAGTAGTCAAACATCTCCGCCCTTTCCTGAAAGGTGAAAAGGCCTGATTTTTCACTGTTTCGTGCGATAGCCACGATGATTTTATCGCATATATTCTTTGATCTCTTGATTATATCGAGATGACCATAAGTCAGAGGATCAAAGGACCCTGGATAAATGCCAATTCGCATAAAAAATTCCAACTTCTCCTGAGGCACATATTATAATTAATATATACTTAGTGTCAAGGATATTATTCTCAAAAAAAGTCAAGACATAAAAAGCAGTATTATTCTGAAGCCCCATCCCCGGTCGGTGGGCAGGATTTAAAGAGTATTCCCATAAAACCGGAATGAGCCATGAAGATGAAATAGTATTATAACCGGGGGGCTGAAAAAGTGAACAGAAATCACCCCTCCCCGGGATTCAGGGGGACGTAAGAAGGAGAGAATCTTACCCAAAATATAATATTCACCCTCAGGTTTTAAAAAATCAATTTTTTCTTGCATTTTACCGTACCCCGTGCAGTCTACTTACTCTGTCATTTCATATAATTAAACAAAAAATGAACATTCCGCCATGAATATCTACAATTTTTCAGCTGAAATTCGAGGAGAAAATTAATGGAAAAAGCACCCCTTACTATTGGAAAAACTTTTGTTCTGAAAAACTTCAGGCAGAGTTTCTTTTTGACCTGGACATTTCTTGCCGTGGGCATTATACTTCTTGCCCTCTTTCTGCTGCTCAGCTACGCAGTTCCCAAAAAGAGCTATTTCTTTTACTTCCTGCATAACATCGGCCTTTTCATGGCCTTTGTCTCACTGCTCATGGCCTATGCAGGTGTGTACAGCATTACCACGGCCCCGGATGATACGGAAAAGGTGACACGCAGCGCCCTGAAAGCCACCTTTAAAAGAGCCCATTACATTGCCGGCATTGCCATCACCACGGCGGTTATTATTACGCTTATAATACTGATAGAGGCCGGATTTTCCGTCATCTCGGAGATACCCGTAGCAGGCCCCATACTGATGGCACTCTTTACCATCCCCATACAGCTTTTAAACCTGGTTGTACTTCTCTCTGCAATCTGCATTTTTGCCATATTCCCTCCACTCGCTGCAGAGGCATCAACTCTCAAAGACATCTTTCTTGAGATTAAAATTTCTGTAAAACAGCGCTGGATCAACGTACTTATCTACCTGGTCATCTCCCTTTCAATTCTCTTTTTCAGCTTCATTATCATTTTTTACCTGATGAAATATACTACGGGAATCACACGGGCAATCCAGTGGAAAATCAATGTTGCCTACCCGACCCTTATCAAGGGTGCCTATATGAAATCCTGGTTCACCGATATCATTTACCAGATAGCACCCAGCCCTTCAACGATGGGAATGCTGAAAAAATCCACCAGCGGCCTTTTCAATCCTGTTCCTGCCATACGCTATATAACGGGACTCTCGTATCTTGCTGTTTTCAGTTTCGTGGCATCATTCCCCCTGGCACTGTTTTTTAATATTTCATCAATGTTTTTTGGTAAAGTCAAAACAGACATTTAAGGAGCGCAACAATGAAATCAATACGGGAATATCTTACTTTTAATACAAGCTCACGCAGGGAATACATCAACATCACCAGGGACGTAAACGAAGTTTTGGAAAAAAGCGGTATCCAGGAGGGGCTCTGCCTGGTCAATGCCATGCATATTACCGCTTCGGTCTACATCAACGATGCCGAAAGCGGCCTGATACAGGATTTCGACGATTTTCTTGAAAAACTCGCCCCCCACGAACCACTGAGCCTCTACCGTCACAACAGGACCGGTGAAGACAATGGCGACGCCCATATCAAGCGGACTATTATGGGCCGCGAAGTCGTTGTCGCTGTCACAAAGGGACAGCTCGATTTCGGCCCCTGGGAACAGATATACTACGCCGAATTCGATGGACGGCGCCCCAAAAGGGTCATGGTGAAAATCATAGGCGAATAACAATGGACCTTGTTGACGTTCACTGTCATCTCGAGAATCCCCACCTCCATGAAAACCTGAAGAGCGTCCTTGCCGATGCCCGCGATGCGGGCATCAAAAACCTGATAACATCATCCATAACACCTGACCAGTGGGAGACATCACTTCAGCTGGCTGGTGAAAACAAAGAAATCGAATGCACCCTGGGCGTACACCCCTGGTACCTTCAGAAAACATTTATGCGCAGCCTTGAGGGCCTTGAAGGGTTTCTGTCCCGCGGTGCCGTTGCAGTAGGAGAAACAGGCCTTGATAAAAAGATCGACTCACCGGGCCTTGAAATGCAGGTTGAATTTTTTGAAAAGCAGCTCTCCATTGCGCGGGATATGAACCTCCCGGTTGTCATTCACTGCCGGGGGGCATTCGGGGAAGTCAAAAGAAGCATTAAGAGAGTCGGCATGCCTGACGCGGGGGGGATTATCCACAGCTTCAGCGGAAGTATTGAAGTGGCGGAAGATTTCATTCCCCTGGGGATGTCATTTTCCCTGGGGGGGATTCTCACCTACCGCAACAGCCGCAAGCGGGCCAGGCTGATGCAGAAAATCTACCCTCGCCATTTTCTCCTCGAAACAGACAGTCCCGACATCCCCCCCATCGAGGTTCGCACCGATGAACCTGTTGTCAATGTTCCCGCCAACATCCTCTACAACCTGCGCGCCGCTGCAGAAATACTCCAGGTCAGCGCGGAGGAAGTCGCGCGCCACACTACTGAAAACGCCAGTAAACTTTTCAACCTGGATCTGGCTTAAACAATGGACCAGTCACGAACCAGGATAATTGCCGGCCCCGAGGGTATGAAAAAACTGCAAAGCGCCAGTGTCGCCCTATTCGGCATCGGCGGTGTGGGGGGACACGCCCTGGAGGCACTGGTACGTGCCGGTATCGGTAACATCCATGTCTATGACTTTGATCGTGTCATGCCCTCGAACATCAACCGCCAGGTATACGCCCTCGAATCAACCATGGGAGAGCTGAAAATTGACGCAGCAAAGGCACGGATCAATGATATCAATCCCGGGGCCCGGGTCAACTTCTATCCTGAACAGATTACCCCCGCCTCAGTGCCGGAGATTTTAACAAAAAATTTTTCTTATGCCATTGATGCCATTGATGACCTTCCCGCCAAAGTGGAACTGATCGTTCAACTTCTCAGCTACAAAAAAATATTTATCTCTTCAATGGGTGCGGGAAACCGCATAGATCCCGTGCAGGTCCGCATTGATGACATATCACGTACCAGTTACTGTCCCCTGGCCCGGCGGGTCAGGCGGGAGCTGCGCACCAGGGGTATCCAGAAGGGTGTAATGACCGTCTATTCCACGGAAAGGCCGGTACGCCCCCCCGCAGCTGAAGAGGCCTCTTCCGTGGGAAGCATCTCATACCTGCCGGGCATTTTCGGCCTCACCGCGGCGGGATATATCATTCAAAAAATCCTGGGAAAGCCCTCAGTTCGGTAAAACAAATAAATATTAGTGTTGACGGCTGTATCTGTTAGAAGTTCTATTGACATGATTCAAATAAAATGATTTTTTACGAAAATTTTAATTCTAAAATTAATATTTTAAACAGGCGGGAAATATGAACCAGATAGAAAAAACCATGCCCCCGGCAGACGGCTCACCTAAAACGAATATCCTTTCAGACATTACCCGCAAAAATAACATTAGAATGCTCAAGGCCTTTGGCAGCATAGTATTGCTGGCGAACCTCGCCACGGTGTTGATTAAAATGACTGGTGCCTCGTCTAAGTATCTCACCTATAGAAGTATCATCATCGAACTCGTCTCTATCACCATTGTTGTTACACTCTCCTTTTTCATCGCCCAGAGGCTGAAACACTCCAGGATGTCCAGTTATATCTTTATTACAGGCATTGTATTCGCTATCTGGCTATTCCAGTTTTTTATTTACGGAGCCACTGAACTTTTTGCGATCCATTACATTGCCCTGGCCCTCAGTGTATTCTACTTCGACAGAAAAGGCACTATTTATACCATGCTGCTTCTGATTTTATCACAGGTGACCCTTTTTCTTATAAGGCCTGAACTCATTCCTGTGGGGCCTGCAAGTAACATCATCATACGGTATCTTATCTACATCTGGACAGGCATCGCAGCGTCAGCCGGCGCAGAAGCAACACGGGGACTTCTGTCACTGGCCATTAATAAACAGGAAGAGGCCGACAAAAACTTTACAGACCTCAAAAAAATGGCGCGCGCCATGTCTGACACCATCGATATCCTCAAATCACACACGCGCAACCAGGAAGAAAATACGACAGAAATGAGTAATATCTCACGAAGCCAGGCTGCCTCCCTTGAAGAGATATCCGCCTTTCTCGAGGAACTGGCCCGCAACTCACGGTCAATCAATGATTCTGCTGGTTCTCTCTACAAGGACATCACCCTTACCGTCGATTCAGTAAATGATTTCAAAGAATTGAATGATTCAATCCTCGAAGATTCCTCTGAAATCATCGAGACCCTTGATGAGATATCCCTCTATTCGAAAAGCAGTTCCGATCAAATCAAACTGACCAGGGAAAAATCCGAAACACTGAAGACGAAAAGCAACGAGATGTCAAATTTTGTCCAGATCATAAATGATATCGCCGACCAGGTAAACCTCCTCTCCCTCAATGCCTCTATCGAGGCAGCGCGGGCCGGTGAATTCGGGAGGGGGTTCGCAGTCGTAGCCGACCAGATATCAAAGCTTGCCGAGGCAACCACCATCAACGCCAAGGAGATCAATAATATAATCGGGGAAAACCAGAAACAGATCGATGAAAGCACAGGCCTTATCAACCAGTCTTCAGTGATGATAGATAAACTCAATGAGGCCATAGTACGCATAACCGGGAAAGTTGGAAACGCAGGAGACCGCATGCGTATTGTGGGTGAAAAAATTCAGATGATCCGGGAAATCAATACCAATATTCATGAATCGAGTTCAATCATTGAAAATTCAATACAGGAACAGGAAGCGGGGATAAACGAATCAAGCGAAACAATTGCCTATATTTCAAAGGACGCTCAAAAAATAGTAACGATTGCTGATTCCATATCACTTTCAAGCAATACATTGAATGACACCTCTATTCAGATGGAAATGCTTGCAAAAAACATGACAGGAATAGAAGATGAAATC
This sequence comes from uncultured Leptospirales bacterium, assembly GCA_964534225.1. Classification (GTDB taxonomy): domain Bacteria; phylum Spirochaetota; class UBA4802; order UBA4802; family UBA5550; genus CAZHNW01. The sequence goes on from CAZHNW010000015.1 coordinate 20,568, forward strand.
CCTGTTCAATGAAATGAACATAGACATTTAATAAGACAGAATGCCCCTTTCCCCTGTTATTAAAAATAGCTCATTTTGTCTTACCTATTTTATTCTACCCAGTATTCAGGCCTGTTCAAGGCATCAGCACACCGGACCTTCCCCGGAAAGGCATCCCTCCCTTGAGGGGTCAGAGCCTGCAGCATCCATGCATCAGCATCTTTTTTGGGAATGGGATAAGGCGCGGCAAAACCCTGCTTTCCCGCATCAGGTATAAAACCATGGCGCGGGTAGTATTCAATGTGCCCCAGGACGAAAACAATCCCGGTCCTCCACTCCTTTAATATTTCCAGTCCATTTCTTACCAGCATGCCGCCAATACCACGGTTCTGGTACGCGGGAATCACCGCCAGGGGCGCCAGGATATGGGCCAGGAGGGGATCTGCTTCATTGATATTTTCACGAATAATAGAGGCGCGCGTAAAGAGTATATGGCCAACCGCATCTGTATTGTCACGGGCAAGGAGGGAGAGTACCGGTTCAGCACTGGAATCTTTAAGAAGATTTGCCGTAAGTTCCGCTTCTTCATCACTTCCGAAGGCCTGTCTCTGGACTCCCATTATATCATTAAAATCAGCATTTACTGTTTCCTGGATAACAATAGTGCTCATGTTATTGCTCCTGCAGAGAGAAGATAAGTTCAAAAAAATCATGTACTACCGGCAGAGCGGTGGTTTACGTCAAATAATTAAACTGAAGAGAACCAGGCTCTACTCTTCTGAAGATAGTGAACAGTCTACCCTCTCCTTCATTTTTTTAACGAGGTTATTAATATTTGTCTTAAGTTCAATAAACTCCCGGGGAGACAGCCCTGTTCTGCAAAGAAGCTCTTCAGGTACACTGACAGCCTTGTTTTTTAACTTCCTCCCCTCAGGAAGAAGGGAAATAATTACCCTCCTTTCATCAGCAGAGTCACGCTCCCGCTTAAGGATTTCCCTCGATTCCAGTTTTTTCAGGAGAGGGGTAAGAGTCCCTGAATCGAGCTGCAGCCGCGCACCGATTTCGTTAACAGTAAGGCCATCCTCCTCCCACAGTACCAGCATAACAAGATACTGGGGATAGGTGAGTTTCAGCTTCTGCAGAAGTGGCCTGTACATCTGGGTAACAGCCCTGGATGCTGCATAAAGAACAAAACAGAGCTGGTTATCCAGTTTAAGTAATTCATCTTCTCTGCTCATTGAACTATCCTAATAGTTTTACAATATCCTCTTCGATATCTTCAGGTTTTTTTGCCGGGGCATATCGTTTCACCACCTTCCCTTTTCTGTCTACAAGAAATTTGGTAAAATTCCACTTAATCTTTTTCCCCATAAAGCCCGGAGCCTCGCTCTTGAGAAACTGGTAAAGGGGATGAGCATCCGTTCCGTTGACATCGATTTTAGAAAACATGGGGAAAGTGATATTAAAGTTCACCTGGCAGAAGGATTGTATTTCACTCTCAGTTCCCGGTTCCTGCTTCATAAACTGGTTAGAAGGAAAACCGAGCACCACCAGCCCTTTGCTCCCGTATTTTTTATAAAGCGCCTCAAGGCCATCATATTGTGGAGTAAAACCGCATTTGCTTGCGGTGTTGACAATAAGCATAACCTTCCCTTTATAATCTTTCATAGATCTTTTAAAACCTTCTATTGAAGTCACATTGATATCATAGATAGATTTGTTTTTCATTGCGAGCCTCCTCTTTCGTAGGGCCAGCGATAATTAGCTCCCCAGTTCATATACCTGGTATACCCGGCCTTCTTTAGTTTTTTAATCACTGCCTCTACCCTTCCTCCTGTTTCACAGTAAATAATGAGATATTTCTCTTTGGGAAGTTCATCGAGACGGGACATTATCGCTCCGGAGTAGAAAGACTTAGCCGTGGGGATATGCCCCTTTTTATAGGCCTCTTCAGGTCTTACGTCAATTATCCAGATATTATCAACGGGGTTAATCGTCAGTTCCCTTAAAGCAGCCGGTTCGATATATTTTTTTAACATGTCTCCTTCAGGGCCGGTTTTGCCCACAAACGAAGGGGCAATGACCAGAAGATAGACTCCAATAAAAGCACCTGTCAAAAGAACAATAACCCCCGAAATAATACCTGTAATTTTCAAAATCTTTTTAGTTTGCATAAAATCTCCTTTTGTTGAATTATATTGTATAAAATATAATTTAACAAAATTTTTTCACACGTCAACAGAAATACTTCATTTTTTTGAAAATATTTAAAATACATTTTCCCGGCAACAGAGGTGGGATAATCAAAAATAAAACTTTTCTTATATCCCCAGTATCAACTTTGCCATGGTAAAATAAATGACAATCCCCCCCATATCGACAAAGGTCGTAAGCAGGGGAGAAGATACCACAGCAGGGTCGACCCTGAGGCGTGTCGCCAGGAGGGGCACAATGGCCCCGAATATTGTTGACCAGAGAACCTGCAGGGCCAGGCTGATACCAATAACCATTGAAATACTCAACATGGTAATATTCTGCGGTATCCCCGCAGCGGGGAAGAAGAAAACCCGGGCGAATGTCATGGCACCGAGACAGATGGAAAGAAGAAAGCTGATGGAGAACTCCTTTTTTATCACCTTGAATATATCCGAAGGATCAAGCTCATTGAGAGTAAGAGAACGGAGGACCACCGTCGCGGACTGAGAACCCGTATTACCCCCTGCGGCATTAAGCAGGGGAATGTAGAATGTAAGAATTATAAGGGCCTGCAATGTTTCCTGAAATGCCTCAACAATAAGCCCCGTAAGAAGGCCAAAAAAGGCCAGGATAATAACCCAGAAGCCCCGCTTTTTGAAATGCACAATGGCTGAAACATCAAGATAATTCTTTTCTTCAACACCACCGCTGATTGCCATCAGCTTTTCAAGGTCCTCAGTTTCTTCGTCACGGATAATATCAATGGCATCGTCATATGTCACAATTCCCGCAAGACGCTCGCTGCGGTCAACAACGGGAAGAGCAATAAGGTCGTATTCCTCGATAAGCTTCGCCGTGTTTTCCTGGTCATCATAGGTGTAGGCGTAGATGACGTCTTTTTTCATAATATTTCTGATCTTCTGCCGGGGGCGGGCAAGAATCAATTTCTGCAGTGAAATAAAACCAATCAGTTTCTCTTCATCATCGATAACATATATATAATAGATTGTTTCCTTTGAAGGGGCCTCCCTGCGTATTTTCCTGATTGCCTCCTCAACAGTAAGATTCTCATTAAGGGTGGCGCAGTCTGTGGTCATTATCGCCCCTGCCGTCTCCTCACGGTAAGAGGTAAGCTTGATAATGTCAGTTCGTTCGTTTATAGGCAGGTAGAGAAGAAGCCTGTCGGCAACATTTTTTTCCAGGTGCTGAAAAAGGTCTGCCCTGTCATCCGGTGACATTTCCTGGAGAAGCTCAGTGACATTCTTTCTCATGCTTCCCCTGACCATCTCCGCCTGAACATCCAGGTCAAGGTACTTGAAAATATCCGTCCGCAGGTAGACATTTACCTGGTTAAGGAGACGCCATATCTCATCGGGTTTCATAAGCCCCAGGTATTCAGCAATCTCCCTGGGGTGTCCCTCTTCGAGAAAAGATTTCAGGACATTGAATTTCTTTTTTTTCAGGAGTTCGCGCAGTTCGGGTATCAGGATAGGATTTTTCATTTTTATACTCCCGGGCAGCAGTCCGGACAGGATTAAAGGACAACCTTGCTTTTTCCTTCAAATATTGAGCCAGATAGAGATTCTTACCTGTAGACAGATGAGCAACAGGCATCTGTCAACTGTTTTTACAGAAAGGGCTGCCCGAAACACGGCCAGCCCCATGATCTGGTGAATACTTGCCTCGATTTAATGAAATTTGGTGTTCTTTTTCAAAAAATCTGCCATATACTGGTCAGCGTCTTTCATAGACTTATAATATGCTTCAGCGATAAAAATCGTACTGTTGTAAAAAACCGTCAGGTGAGGAATAAGAAATTCTCTCTTGATCTGGTTTCTTACAGGAGAGGCGGTATTATTTTTTACCTCACCCAGTTTTTTCTTATCCAGCAGTTTTTTCCCCTTATAGATATGCGTAAAAAGTATATCATTTGTATCCTCAGTTGAGGGAGAGGGGTCTACAATAAGAACCTCTGTGGTTTCACCACTGTTATAATATCTCTCGTATATCCTCGATTCAATTTTAGTCACATTACCACCGCTGATATGATATTTTATTGATTTCATCCTGATGCCAACAACATCTTTTATACCGGCAATATTGTTTTTAAAAATTGATGACTTGATGAATCGGTGCTTTTCCATCTCGATATAGTCTTTACCAAGACGGTACTGGATCTGGTAGGGGACTATTCTGATGTCCTTTGTATTAAGCAGGTCATACTTCTTGATCACCTGCGCAATCTTATTATTCAGAATGCTTATTTCCCTGTCGAGTTCTTTCCCCTGCTGAACAAGTATATCAGACTGCAGGCTGTATTTCTTTGCTTTTTTGTCATTCTGTTGAGAAAAGACCGGCAGTGAAACCAGAAAAATAAACAGCGGAATGAAAGCCTTAAAGCGTCCTTTCATTAGAGCCTCCGGGTAATTAAATTATTCAAATTTCCCGCACTCCCGGCCTGCAGGGACCAGTTTTTAAGAGCTGGGCTAAACCTGCGGCACCTGCGGAATAATTTTATAAAAAAAAAGGCCGGTTCTGTAAACAATCAGGGACTTTCATCACAGATTTGCCTGCATCCCTGATACAGGCATCCAGCCATTACATTTAATTATAAAACGTAATATTTATGCATTATTTTGTCATTACAATTTTACCTGTCTTAAAAAAATATTTTCTTGCCAAATGATGCTGATATCGATATATACTCCTGTTATCAGCTTAATTACCAGACATCTCCCCTTCAAGCATGGAGGGCACATGAATACCCTGCAGGCATCAGAATGGAACGCATACTCATCGTTGACTTTTCAGATTATAAAAATTCCATCAAAAATATTCTTCTCCATCACCACTATGACGTCACCATTTGCGAAAATGCCTTTGATGCCATGTCAAAGCTAAAGGCCTATGATTATGACCATGTCATTTCAGAAGTCGAACTTCCCGGCGAC
>CAZHNW010000015.1:25734-54925 GCA_964534225.1 uncultured Leptospirales bacterium
TTACAACTACATGAAAGGAAATTATCCCTATATACCGACAATCATGGTAACAGATAAAAATCTCGACACCTTTTTTGAAAATATATTTAAAGAAGGTATTGGCAACGTCCTCTGTAAACCCATTCGTGAGAACGAACTTGTCAATCTTACCCGAAAACTGATAACAAAAAAAAATATTTTCGGCATCGAAAACTATCTTTCAAATATCACCCAGGTAAAAAGAATAAGAATTCAATCCTCGCGGCAGATACAGAAAGCCATTGCCGCCCTCATAGCTGACTTTGAAAACTCAGGGATCACCCTGGAAAATAAAATGGCCCTTACACTCATTTTAAATGAACTGGCCATTAACGCGGTATACCATTCTCACGGATTGACCTATGAAAAAGAGACACGGCAGCCGGTACAGCTCAAAAATGATGAATTCGTCGAAATGCATTTCGGCTACAACAAAGATTACTATGCTGTTTCCATTACCGACTACAAGGGCCGCCTGACCAGGATGAAGATTCTCGACAGTATCAACCGCGTTATAGAACAGGAAAACCTTCTCTCCATGGCTGCTGAAAAAGGAAACGATATCACACCAATGGTTTCAGAAACGGGACGGGGTATCGACATTGTCAGAAAACTGGCAGGTGAATATTATTTCATCATCAGGAAAAACTTCCGCACTGAGGTAATCATCATCTTCAACCGTTACCCTGATTCAGAATCAAAGGCCCCCGGTTCTTCGCTGAAAATAATTGAGGAAATTACAGAATAATACATCGAGTCAGGGAACTGTATGCCCCCTTCAGGGTAATACGAGAAATCACTGTGTAATCAAAAAGCACTTTTTAAGAGTCTTGATTTTACACCATACATAGTCTCTGGCTTTATAACAAACCCGGTACCGATGAACTATAATAAATGTACTGCTGTTAAAGGTGAAGGGTCACGATCCAAAAAGTCGACCGGTCGACTTTTTGGACATTCCGATGTAAATCTCCTGCCTGGCTGACTATTCCTGAATATCTAAACTGACAGATAAAAGGAGACCCCCCCCCGCATGGTGACCCCCGAAAGAATGGCATCATAGGTGCCCCCCTGGCCGCTGGCGCTCCAGGTGTCCTGAAAAATGCTGAATATAAACTTATATCCGAAAGAAACATAGTAGGAAAAACGACTGTTATAGTTGAAAAGAAAATCAACCGTCGCATTCATAAGATAAGAGGTGGCAGAGTCCATTTTTTTAAGTGATCCGTCAGTGGGGTAGATTACGGTCCCGTCACCAATCCCGTCAATAGCCTGCGCAACATAGAGATGCTTATAGTTATACTGGATATAACTGTATCCCAGGAAAAAACTGGGGCGTACATACACAAGCCTGAAGGGCTTGAAGATGTAGCCGTATCCCATCTGGTACTCGATACTGCTGGTAAAATCAATGGATGAAACAACATTCGAAGTGGTCCCTCCCTGGGAGAGGTCATCTTCGATGGTCCTGTTATCGTACTCGTACATGCCAGCGAGATTAAATATCACGTTGGCAAGAACCTGGAAGCTGTGCGTCTTGTTCAGGTCAAAGACAAGACCGAGGTTAAATCCGAGATCACCCGCCTGCCCGCTGAAATGAGTTGTGGTGACATGCTGGTAGTATTCCATGCCCACCATGAAACGCAGGTAGGGAGGAATATAATCGTATGAATCCCTCTGGATAAGGAAATTACTGCTTGTTTTATAAAGCATGGAACGGTCGAGTTCTGCTTTTTTTTCGGAAAGAGTCCTCTGGCGCTGTACATCAATAACCTTGATCTTTATATATTCCTTTGATTCATCCTTGCTGGCCCTGAGCTGTCCCAGAACGATGTAATCGGCATCGACCATTTTTCCCAGGGCTGCCTCTTTTTTTGAATCATAAAGCCCCTTTGTATCAAGATCAAGTGTATAGAGAATATCATCAATGGACTCACGCTCGAGTACCCGGCACTTCTTGTTTTTCCTGATACGGCTGTTAAGCATATCAAGAAAGGCATAGTTAAAATTTCTCTGGTACCTGTCGTCATTATACCTGTCGAAATTAGGCAGAGCAATGACGGTCTTTTTACCATTCACGGGAATGTGCTTAACAACTGTATCAACGAGACGGTTCAGCTGACTGTTAAACTTTTTTTCAGCCTCCCTTCTCTGGCGGGCAAGTTTCTTTTTATCGACTTTTTTCTGAACTACGGTCTTTTTCTTTTTCTGCATCATGGCACTTTCGGCAGAAAATGCCGCGCCCTGCATGGCAATTGCAATAAGAGTAAAAAATATAATTCTTTTCATAGCCTTTTCTGTTATTATTCAGGTTTAATAGGGTGAATTTTTAAATTCATCGGACCAGTCTATACGCTCCTCGGCACCGCCGTCCTGGGACACCATGAAGTATCCGGATTCGACGTCTCCTGCATCGACATGAATATAATAGTCTATATACCCCTTGTAGATACCGGAAATTTCCACTATACCGCGAATATCTCCATCCTTACTGGAGTCACTGTCCATGGAATCACTGCCGTTGAGTACAACACTGTAATTACAGTAGTCGGTAAATGTCCATGTACCAGTACCGCTCATTGAAGAAACTTTGACAGTGAGGGTATAGTTAACCTTTCCACTCTGGTATCCGAAGATGTCAACATCTGCGTTTGATCCGCTGTCATAATCAGCAACACGGCCGACTCCCAGTGCCTGGGCAGTTCGTGTCTCAGCGACAACTGATTCATAATAGGCGATATGGAGCAGTTCCCTGGTGGTGACAGCCCTGTAGGCGATGAGATCCTCGCTGGGACGCCCCTCCTCTCCCGCGGCATTAAAGGCAATGACGCGATAGATATATTTTCCTCCCGGTATGGTGGTGTCTTCAAATGATGTATCAGTCACCTCCGCCAGGGGAGCAGATGAATCAAAGGTGCCGGGATAGGCAAGGGCACGGTAGACCTTATAGGTGATTCCGCTGCCGGATACGGGTTCCCAGGAAAGAAGAACCGTATTATTTTCAGTAAGGGTAAAGGCCAGGTTCTGAGGCGCCTTTGCCGCGGTGGCGGATATCTTGTAACCTTCAACACAGTTGCTGAGGCTCACCTGCGTACCGTTATCACGCAGTGCCTGAATGCGGTAAAAATAGTGTGTACCCGTATCATTTTTGAGATCATCATGATAGAAAGCATCGTTTTCACCAAAAACACGGGCAATCATTTCGGGGCCCGTATCAACCGGTTCTTCGTCAGGTTCAGGTTCGGTGCCGAAAAAAACCGCCAGGCCCAGGGGATTGCCCTCGCCATCATCCGTGGCCAGTGCATTGTTATAATCGGATTCACTCATCACCTGGTAGCCGTCCTTGTTGGCGACAAGAACTTCATCGTCATCCACGCCGTCATGAATAAAGTAGTCTATGGGAGAATAAGTGAGAGAATTATGTTCATTCTTGAAAACAATGGGACCCCAGGAACTGGCAAACTGCAGATGTGTTCCGTCTTCTGTCACCTCACAGACAGCCCTGTTGGCGGCACTGTTGATAAAACTGGCGATCTGGCCAATGGTATACCCGCCCCATGTAAAAAATGTTATAAAATCGACCACTCCACTGGGGAAGGAAACAATTACATTTATCTCCGCATCGTCTTCAGCACCGGAACCGGCTATCAATCTCAATTTGGGAGTCTGACCGGCTAAGATATATTTCTCTCCATCGATTGCTTTTGAAGAGGTATATAAAAAGCTAAGATAGACGGGATCAATATAATCTGGATCATCCTCATCTAACACTTCTTCTTCAACGACAGGGACTTCGAGAAGCATCTCCGCGTTCTCCACGCGGCTCTTTTCACTGTCAGGGGTAATCTCCGTTACCTTTTCAAAGGGACCGTCGGCTGACTCTGAACGGTAGAGTATATACTTGCTTGCCTCAGGCACCTCTGACCAGCTCACCATGACGCGGTCGGTGAAGTATCCTTCTGTAGCAGTGGCCGCCACAGAAACGACATCCTCTGAAGCAATCTCAGATGCGGGCGGCATACACCCGGGTATAAAGAAAAGTAAAAGAATAGATCCCAAAAGAGCAACAGTCAGTTTTCTCAGAGCTGTTCCTGCAGGTTTCATAGCCAGTCTCCATATTTTTAATACTGAAGTAATAATCTGCACTTAGTTAACTGGTCAGTTAAATCATTAAATTAACAAATCTTGAAACATTGTCAACCAAAAATCTTTTGTATATTTATTTTTTAACCAATTAATTTAACCGTCTCCCCGGTTTCTATCAAACTGTAATATACCAAAAATCGCAAAGGATGTCAAGAGGGAGACCACACATCCAAGGGGAACGAACCAGGGCCAGAACAAAACCTTCAGCGGGAAAAGAAGGGCCACGGTGCCGATACCGGCAACCATCCCCGCCATCAGGGTACCATCTGACATAACAGGAAAAAAGCGCGCCAGGATAAAAAGCCCCAGTACCCCGCCATAGGTGACAGAGGTAATGGCCAGCCCGAGTTCAACCAGTGACGAGGTAGTTGACTCAAGAAACGACGCAAAGGAAACAAGAAGCAGTGTCCAGAACAGGGCAATCAACTTTGCGTAACGCATCTCACCCGCCTCACCAAGACCCCGCCTGTCGAGACGGAGAATATCAATGGCGGTGGAAGCGGAAAGGGAATTGATGGATGAACTGAGAGAAGACATGGCCGCGGCGAAAATCCCCGCCAGCATCACCCCCCTGAAACCCGGTGGAACCTTATGGAGAATAAACCAGGGCATGATCTCATCGGGACGGGAGAAAAATTTCCCCCCGAGAAAAACTGAGAGAAAAAGTCCAAGGAGAAGAAAAAGGGCAAACTGGATAAAAACGGCAACACCGCTCCAGACCATTGCTTTGCGGGCGGCGCCGATGCTGCGGCATGAAAGGACCCGCTGCACGATAAGGTGATCGGTCCCGTGAGAGGCCACGGAAAGAAAGGCCCCGCCAATGAGCCCGGAAAAGAGATTGTACGAGGTAAAAAAGGAACCGTCAAGGCCGAATGAAAAAGAAAAAAACTTATCACAGGGAACCTGTGCTGCCAGGGTAAAAAACCCCGAACCCGTAGCGTTCATGATAACAAAAACAGCACCGACAGCACAGGCAAGGTAGAGAAAAAACTGCAGGGTATCCACAACGATGACAGAACGAATACCGCCGTACCAGGTATAGAAAAAAGTAAAAAGGCCTATGATGAGAACGGGCAGACGGTAACTCTCCATGTTCAGCAGCATGGCAAGGGGAATGGCCGTGGCAAAAAGGCGTATCCCGTCTGCAAGTATCCGCGTTATGTGAAATATTACGGCAATGACCCTTCGCGGAACTTCACCGAAGCGCTGCTGCAGGTACTCGTAGACGGTCCGTGTATTTCCCTTGAAGTATGCAGGAAGTAGAAGCGCCGCGACAAAAATCCTCCCCGCTATATAGCCCAGGGCAACATGGAGAAAGCCGGTACCGCTCACATATGCCAGGCCGGGAATGGAGATAAATGTCAGGGTAGACGTTTCCGTTGCCACAATGGAGAGACATGCCAGGGGCCAGGGGACTTCCCTCCCCCCGAGGAAGTAATCCTGCATGTTCTTTGCCCGCGACGAGGCAATGCCGATCACATTTATCAGTAGAAGGTAGATGCCGATTATCGTAATATCAAGTATCATGGATAGAGAAGGTACGGTTTTCTTTCCTTTAAATAATTTTCGTTTTCTGCACGCCAGGTCTCTTCGGTGATTTCCCTGCGGGAAGTAATCAACTCCCGAAGTTCACTTCCCCCCGTGAGAAGATCAAAGGCGGGATGGATATCATTGAACTCATAGACATTATCGGTAAAGCGAAATTCTTCCCACAGTTCATGTGCCGCCGCTGCAAGGCGCAGTCCAAAAAGAAAAGGCCTGAACCGGTCCCTTTCCGTGACATGGATAAAGGCGCCGGCGCATAAACTTCCCCCATATTTATTGAATACCGGCCGAAAAAAGTGCGGGCGCAGGCGAAAACCTTTCAGGTCGTGCATCTGCGGTGATGATACCAGCGCTGCCGGGTTTATCCAGGGGGCGCCGAAAAGCTCAAAGGGCGTGGTGGTACCCCTCCCCTCGGAGATATTCGTTCCTTCGAAAAGGCACATGCCGGGATAGACAAGGGCCGTTTCAGGACACGGCATGTTGGGACTCGGCAGCACCCAGGGAAGTTTTGTATCTTCAAAATACATCTCGCGGCGCCACCCCTCCATGGCCACAACCGTGAGGGGAACATCAAGGCTGAAAATATCACGCGCCAGCAGCGCCGTCTCTCCCGCGGTGAGCCCGTGGCGCACCGGCACGGGAAGGAGTCCCACGAATGATTCAAAACCCTTTCGCAGAAGGGGGCCTTCAACAGCAACCCCGCCCAGGGGATTTGGCCGGTCAAGAACGATCACCTCGATGTTCTTTCCGTGAAGTTCCTTCATTACATAAATCAGTGTATTGAGATAGGTATAGTACCTGCTTCCCACGTCCTGGATATCGAAGATCACCGCGTCGATGCCCTCGAGGTCTTCGTCACGGGGAAAGAGGGAAGTATAATCATCGCCGTAGAGGCTTACCAGGGGAATGTCCGTGACGGGCTGGGCGGTAACCGGGGCCTGGTCCTGTTCAGTGCCGAAAAGGCCGTGTTCCGGGGTAAATATCTTTACCACGGAGGCGCCCTTCTCCTGCAGGGCGTCCCATGAATAGCAATAACCTGATGTCAGGGAGGTATGGTTGACCAGGAGGGCAAGACTCTTATTTTTTACAGAGAGAAGTTTCTTATCGAGTAAAAGGTCGAGCCCCGTGACAACAGCAGGTTTTTTTCGTCTTCTCAACGCCTTAGAACCAGGCGGTGATCCCGATAGTGGGAAGATAGATGTTCTGAAAGCCGGTAATGTTATCCCCCGCGTTGTCAAAGGCCACCATGATACCCACGTTGAGAATAACACCGCTGGTAAGAATAAACTTGATGCCCAGCTCGTTGCCATATCTCAGGCCGATATTATCTGCCAGGGCGGTATTGTAACTCATGCCGATAAAAATGGTGGTATAAAAACAGAAGCGTTCCGCTTTATCAATGCCGAAGGCAAACATGGGTCCCGCCCCTACATTGTATATCTGGGAACCTGTTGTGATGTTTATGTCCGCTTCGCCGTGCAGGCCCAGTGCAAAATTTTTCATAAGAAAAAAGTTAACCACCGGGAGTATTTTGAAGCGGTAGTTGTTATCACTGGCATTGGATGAAAGTCCCTTGAACTGGGCGGAGATATAGCCCCCCACCTCCCAGGTGTAGGGATTAAGGTATTTCTTGTCCCTGATGCTTATGGCGTCCTCGATCTCTTCTTTCACTATGCGCCGAATGTCACCTATCAGCCTGTTCTCATTGATGACCTTTTTGCTCGCCTTTCTCTCTTTGCTGATGGATGAATCGATCTCTTCGCGCACGGCGCCCCGCAGGTCGTCGAGAAAGCCCTCTGAGTCAGCACCCTTTATCTCTGAGAGTGGCTTTTCACGGCGTACATAGTCACTCTTCTTTTTTCCGGGATAGAGCCGGTTATTTTTATCGCGGGCATGCCGGTAGTCCTCATAGCTCTCCTGGGCGGAGAGGCTGTAGACAAGGCCTGTTACCGCAGAAATGAGTAGAATGGATACGATTATACCCCTGGCTTGAGACATAGAGACCTCCCGTTTTTCCATCTTTATTATCGGAGATATAAAAAAAAAATTGATTAAAAACTGAAGATAATGATAAAAAATATCGATTATAAATAAGGAAAGGAACAACTCAAAAATTTTTTAACCGGTACTGCAGGCCCCGGCCTTTCAGACATGCAGTAAAACTGATACAGGACGATATTCATGAGACACATTTTGCTTTCACTTACCGTTACTGCCGCACTTATCACAACAGGGTACCATACCACACAGGGCCAGGTAAGGTCTGTGAAAAAACTGATTAACCTGCGCGGGCCGGTAAACTCCATGGGGGATGACTTTGCCCCTACCCTTACGGGTAACGGTAACACGTTGATATTCAATTCACGCCTCAGGGGGGAACATTCACACAACCTGTACGAGTCACGCCTGACACCGAAGGGATGGTCAAAACCCGTCTACATGAAACTCCTCAATTCACCTGAAAACGATGAGACCCCCTACATCACCCCTGACGGCAAAACCATTATCTTTTCCTCTGACAGAAAAGGGAGCAAAAGGCCCTCGGTAACCGCTGACGGGATGGTACGCATCACCTATGACCTCTATATTTCTCACCGCATCGACGGCCGCTGGACAAAACCGGTACCGGTACCGGGTGACGTCAATACCACGCGCAACGAACGCTGCCCCAGTCTTTCTCCTGACCGCCGCTTTCTCTATTTCAGCCGCTGGCGTTACAGCAACATCCGCCGCAGCGTCATCATGGTGGCGGAGCTGAAAAACAACAGGTATGTCAACGTGCGCCCCCTTCCTGAAACGATAAACAGGTATAGCTACGACCTGGCACTGGCCCCGTCACGATCAGGGGGTTTCTATTTCGCGTCACGCCGTCCCGGGGGATACGGAGGCTGGGACCTTTATTTCACCAAAAAGATCAAAGATTCATGGACGAAACCGGTCAACCTTGGCCCGGAAATAAACTCACCGGACAACGAACTCTTTCTCTCAGAGGCGGGGAGCGAAATATTTTTCTGCTCAGACAGGACCGGGGGCCTGGGTGGCTATGATATCTACTCATCCGGCATACCCGCCTTTGTCAAAGGGAGAAAAACTTCCCCCCCTGCAAAAAAAGATAAGGACACGGATGCGGGGAAGTCAACGCCCCGGCGGGATAAAAAAATCGCCGGCAAAAGCAATGAAAAAACAAAGTTACCTGAAACGGGCAGTTCCCCGAAGAAAAAACAATCTCCATCCATTGTAAAAAACGAAAAAAAAGAACCGGCCCGCGTCGAAACAGAAAACGACTATGACGAAATAATCAGGCATGAATATTCTGACACCACGGTCCCCGGTACAGAAAATAAAGCGGAAGACACACGCACAAGGATCCGTTTCAGGGTCACCAGCAGTGTCTCCGGCAATCCCCTGACGGCGCGCTTCAGGGTCTACCTCAAGGACAATGACGATCCCGCGTCACTTCCCCTGCGGACCATAAAACGAAAATCAGGCCCCAAAGGCGCCTTCACTGTCTATCCCAAAGATGACGTGACCCACGTTGTGGTAAAAATCGATGAACCCGGCTTTACCATGAAACGCACCTCCGTTGCGGTACAACGCGGCGCGGCACGAATCGTTAACATTGAACTGGCCCCTGTTCCGGGAAAAAAGTACCGCCTCATTTTCAGGCCCCTCTACTTCGGTTTCAAGTCAAGCACCATACGCATCGGCTATTATCCCTACCTGCATAAAATCATCGACTACATGCGCAAAAACCCTGAAACGAGACTGGTCATTACCGGCCACTCTGACCGCCGGGGCTCTGAGCGCGCCAACTATCTCATCAGTATAAAAAGGGCCCGCGCGGTAAAAGATTATTTTGTCAGGATGGGGCTTTCACAGGAACGATTCGTTGTCAGGGGCATGGGCGAAACAAAACCCCTCACATGGCAGCCGGGCGATATCTTTAACGAGCTGAACCGCCGCGTAGAGTTTCGCCTCACTGAAAAGTGACAGGGAATTTATTCTTGCTATTTCCCCTGAAACGACTATTATTTTTGCATGAGTCACAATAATGAAACATGCGATGCAGAGGCACGGTACCGCAGACTGTTTGAAAACTTACCGGATGCCATAATAACCCTGGGGACAGGGGGTGAAATCCTTGACGCAAATCCCACATCGAAAATTTTTTTTAACATCGAAGAACCGGCAGGTTCCCCTGCCCTTCTAAGAGAACTCCTTGCCCCGCGCTGCGGTGACGTTCAACGCCTTGATACATTTCTAAAAAAGATTCATGCAGGAAGTAAAGGCAAACTCAAAAATCTGCCTCTTACAACAGGCAGAGGCGAAACATATTTCTTTGACATAGACGCCCTCATCTACAGAGCCCCTGACAGTTCTATCAAGGAGATTACCCTCATCTTTCGTGACGTGACGGAAGTTTACCATTACACGAATGAACGGGAAGCCATCATCGACAAACTCTCCCGTGCCAACAGGGAATTGAAAGACTTCACGCATACCGTCTCCCATGACCTGCGCTCTCCCCTGGTAACCATCCAGGGATTTCTCAACCTGATTCTTTCTGACATTGAATCAGGGGATTATACTGAATTGAATGAACATATTGAACGCGTCATTCGAACTTCCAGAAAAATGGAAGCACTCCTCGATGACCTGCTGAAACGCTCACGTCCCTTTCTGGATAGGGAATAACCCCATAAATGATAAATAGATTTCCCTATTGCTTTTCCTTTGATTGAAATGTAGAATTGAAATGTATTACAGAAAACGAGCATGAAGGCGCGAAAACGCTTTCGCGCCTTCATGCTCGTAATATTTCCTAAAAAATAAATTTAAAAATTCACCCATGAATAAAGAAGAAAACAGGCTCTATACCGACTTCCTGGTTCGCTACCGGCTCCCCCGCCCTGTTTCCCGTTCGTATGAAACGGCGGGTTTTTCAAAAAACGAGGTTGAAGCCTCCCACAGGATAAAGTGGTGCGCCCGTATCACGGTACGTTTTCTTGCACTCCTGCGGCAGGCCCATTACCTGCAGGAAAATCCCGGCGCACCGGTAAACGTCCCCTCCTCTGCTGATTTCAAGCTTCCCGTGGCCTCGCCGATGATAGAGGGCATGATGGCCAGGCCGCCGGTTCAGCTTCTTCAGCTGGCAGGGATTCTCCCCGGCCATGTTGATGATGAAGAAAAATCTCTTCACGAATCACTGGGATGTCTCGATTACCTCACCGTCTGTTCCCTCATTATTGTCCTCGGTGACGGTTTTCTTGTACTTACCGGGCCGCGGCTTATTCACTATATCTTCAACAGGGATCATGATGCCATTCTTGAAAAGGTACCGAGAAACACGGTACTTCTCTACAACAGCGAAAGCAGGGAATTTCTCTCCCTTACGCCCCTGATTATCTGGAAAGAGGATTCCCATGAGGGTACCGGCCACCTGATGATGCTTAAAGAAACACGTGGTGACAGGGGCTTCTACAGTGAAGACGGCATGCCCGGCGCCCCTGCGATGGAAGGAGAAATACATTCCCGTCCCCGAAAATTTTCCCTTGACCTCGATGAAAAGGTAGAAAAGGACCTGCAGTTGCCGCCGACCCGCTTTAAAGAAAACAGGATCTATGGCAATTACCATATCTTTGGTGTCATCTGGCGGGGGGGAACCTGTGATGTTTACGTTGCACAAAAGCATGGTGAGCCGAGTCTCTGTGTACTGAAAACATTTGAAAACCAGGGGGTATATGACGAAAATTTTTACCGTTTCATGAACGAAGAGCGGTACAGTTCCCTCGTCAACCATGAACAGGTGATAGAGGCGAAACGCGTGCGTGTCGGCGACTTCGGCCTTGTCCTGGAGCAGAGATATGTTTACGGGGGTTCCCTTGGAGATATCCTCGATGATAATGGTGTCTTTACCGAAGAGATGTGCCTTGATATCACGAAACAGGTACTGGCAATTCTCTCTAAAATCCATGACGCGGGAATCATCCACAATGACATCAAGCCAGGAAACATCATTATTGATAAGAACAACAGGGTGCATATAATCGATTTTGGTATCGCCTACAACAGGGGAAAAACCAGCGAGGCCATTGTCACGGGAATCGCCGCGGGGTCAAAGGGATTCATGGCCCCTGAAATCACTGCCCACGCGGCACCTTCATGTGAATCTGATATATATTCCACCGGCGTGGTAATGGCCCTCATGCTCTGTGGAAAACGTCTCTCTTCTTATGACGAGGCAGTCATGGAAAGATCGATTCACAAAAAATTTCACTCTTTTCTTCACAGGTGTCTCTCCCACTGCATCGACTACCGGTTTCAATCAGCAGAGGCCGCGCTGGCTGAAATCAAAAAGATACTTCCTGAAAAAAGACGCTACATTACCCTGGACATCGAGGGAACACTGGTGACAAATTACCAGGGCAGGCACCCCCGCCCTGGGCTCGAGTCCTTTCTCTCTTTCTGCGCAGAGGAGTTTCACCGGATAGTCATCTATGCCCTGCTGAACCCTGACCAGGCGCGGGAAGTCTTTGACAGTCTCCTTGCGCGGGGACTCGACATCGAGGCATTTTCTAAAAAGTATGAATACATCTACTGGCAAAGGGGGAGTGAGGGAAGTATAAAAGACCTGAGACGATGCCCTGTTCCACTCGAAGAAAACATGATCGTCGATGACATGCCGAAGATGGTCCCCGAAGACCAGCACCACCGCTATATCCATGTTCAGGACTATAATGAACCAACAGGCCGTGACGGGGGCCTTCTCATTGCCCGCCAGAAGATAGAGGATACAGAAGGCGGGGTCACATGACCCCGCCTTCTGTATGATAAAACGCTTTTACCTTTTCATAAAAATTCATTATTTCTCCAGAAAGAAGAATCTCCGCTTCTTTTATGGCCTCATGGGTACCCACGTCGATCCAACTGCCGGGATACAGGTACCAGGCAAGGGAATCATTTTCGATGAGGCCGGTATAGCCCGTATAGACAACACTGGAGAATTCTTCAACCAGGTGAGAAAAAATTCGCGGTGACAGGACTGCAGCACCGCTGTAATCGTAGAGGGGAGGATCACCGCTGCCAAGGGTCTCCCTGAAATCGGTTACCCTTTCTTCAGAAACAGAAACAGTTGCCTCCCCCGGAGAGACTTCAGTGACAACCACCAGTCCCGGTGATTTCGATTTATGAAATTTTTTTATCACCCTGCCAATATCCAGATCAAAAGTAATGTCACTGTTTATGAGAACAAAGTCATCATCGCTGAGATATCTCTCTGCCTTTTTGAGCCCCCCGCCGGTGCCGAGTATTTCATCTTCTTCGGAAAAAATAATATCACAGCCGAAAGAGTCATGGCCCTTTAGAAATTTCATAATATCGTCTTTGAGATAATGGACATTGCAGACGATCTTCCTGATGCCGGCACGCCTGAGAAGATAGAGGGAATAACATATTGAGGGAATACCGGCCACTTCTACAAGGGGCTTAGGCACAGTTTCTGTGAGGGGCCTCAGGCGTGTGCCGAAACCCGCGGCTAAAAGAAAGGCTTTCATGAGAAAATATCATCCCCCTCTGAGCGAATAATTTCCCTGACAGGTCGCCAGGGACCAGCGGTCACCGCCTGGTTCTCTGCGAAGGTATCGATGCGCCGCAGTGTTGGAATGATGTAACGGGCAAAGGCGGGTTTCTTCCCTGCTGTTGCAAGGTAGCCGTAACTTCCCGCCGCCTTGATGAGCCGCTGAAAGGCCATGACATCATAGAAGTAATCGAATTCGTCTCGTTCCATGATACAGACACCCGCCTTTGCCGCAGCGGTGCGGTAATACTCTTTCATCTCATCAATGAGTTCATCCGCAAGAATATTATACGGGTCAAGCAGGAGTGAAACAAGGTCATAGTGAGGAAGCCCCATACGGGCATCCTGGAAATCTATGAGAACAGGGCGGCCCCGGCGTAACATGATGTTACGGGAATGGTAATCCCGGTGGTTCAGGACAAAATGTTCAGGCCGGTCACAGTCAACCGCGACAGCGTCAAAAAGGGCCCGCAGGTCAGCGATGCCTTTACTTCCCCCCGCCCCGAAAAAACCCGCGAGGGTATGCTCGATGAAAAAATCGAATTCAAAATTCAGCTTTTCACGGTCAAAAAAAAGACCAAAGGGTACCGCCCCCTCACCCCGAATCGATTGAACAGCCACCATCATATCCGAGCAGGCGCGATAGAGATGTTGAACTTCTTTCGGTGAAGCCGTAACAGAGTAATCCTCGAGGAGCATATCACCAAGGTCTTCCTGCAGTATGAGGCCCGACGAGGCATCGACATCAACCAGGCACGGCACCGGTACGTTGTGTCGTGTCAAAATCTCATGCATTATAAAAAAGGGATACCCCGCCATCTCTGATCCGGCAAGGGCCGTGTCATGACAGAGTATAAAGGATTTTCCCTCTCCCGTGACACGGTAGTAGGCCCGTGTCGAGGCGTCACCCGCAAGCCTTGTGAGACGCCAGGATGAATGAATATACCTGTTGAGAAATTCTGCGGTCTTTTCTTTAGTGAGGGGGTCCATGATGTTAAAAGGGGAGACGGCTCAGACCGCCTCCCCTGATGAGAGATTCTATTATTCCGCTCCGCGGCGAAGGAACGCGGGGATCTCCAGGTCTTCCTGGGAGAAGTCCCTTCTGCGCCGCTGCTCATAGTTCAGTGAAAAAGTCCGCGCCTTTGCGGTTGCAGGCTCAGCCCTTTTTTCTTCGGGCTCCTGGCTTCCCTCGATGAGGGTCAGGGCCGCCCCTGTCTGCCGGTCAAGGTCGGATATCTTTTTGCCGGGATGGCTGAGAAGGTTCTTTTTGCGATCAAAACCGGTGGCAATGACAGTTACACGAATCTTGTCATCAAGGGCGGGATCAACAGTGGTACCAAGGATAATATTGGCGTCGGGATCGACCTGGCTTGTCACAACGTCTGTTACTTCATTAACTTCATGAAGTGAAAGGTCGTTGCCGCCGGCAACATTAATAAGAACGGCCTTTGACCCCTGGATACTTGTCTCCTCGAGAAGGGGCGAATTAATGGCCATGGTGATGGCCTCCATTGCCTTGTTCTCTCCGGTTCCAATACCGACTCCCATAAGGGCGTCTCCCGTTTCTTTCATGACGGTCTTAACATCGGCAAAGTCTACATTGACTATTCCGGTAACCATGATGAGATCAGCAATGCCCTGAACACCCTGGCGCAGGATATCATCGGCCAGTTTAAAAGCGTCCTCTATGGGGGTTTTCTTATCGATAATTTTTAATAACAGGTCATTGGGGATAGTTATGAGGGTGTCAACCCTGCCCTTCAGGTTCTGGATGCCCTCTTCGGCGCGGGTCATACGGCGTTTCCCCTCTACCTTGAAGGGCTTGGTAACGACGCCGACAACGAGGGCCCCCTGTTCACGGGCGATTTCAGCCACGATGGGTGCCGCGCCTGTACCGGTTCCGCCCCCCATACCGGCAGTGATAAAAACCATGTCGGCCCCGGCAAGGGACTTTTCAATCTTGTCCCGGTCCTCATTGGCGGCTTCACGGCCGATTTCAGGATCGGCTCCGGCGCCGAGACCGCGTGTCAGCTTGCTGCCGAGCTGTATCTTTTCAGGGGCGAGACTATGCTGAAGCTGCTGAGCGTCAGTATTGGCTACAACAAATTCTACCCCGTTGAGGCTGGTGGCGATCATTCTGTTGACCGCATTGGTGCCGGCTCCGCCCACACCGATGACTTTAATAATGGTGTTCAGGGTCTTTTCTTCTTCTAACTTAAACATCTCTCCTCCCCATAACCTTAAGTTATGTCGCATCGTAAAATATTATGTCGCATTAGGCAAGTAAAAAAATATATAAATATTAATTTTTATGGTAATAATATTAATTACTTGTATGAAATTTAATTAATATTTTTTGTTAATTATGTCTAATTAATGTAATATAAACATTAATTAGAGACATTAATCTTACCATAAAATAATGCACAAAACTCTCTTAAAGGTACTCATCGAACCAGCGTTTGACCCGGTCCATGATACCTCCCTTTTTATTCTGGTAACGCCCCTTTCCCCTGAAGCGGCTCATGCGTATGCCATACTTAAGAAGTCCCACCCCGTTAGCGTACTGGGGAGTAGCCACTACGTCCTTGAGGCCCACAATATTCTGTGGCGTGCCGATCCTGACAGGCATGTTGAAAACACGCTCACCCGCTTCAATAGCACCATCGATCATGCTGCCCCCGCCGGTGAGAACCACACCTGCGGCAAGCATATCCTTTTTGCCGCTCTTGACCAGTTCATGATCGATCATCTCCATAATTTCTGTCATGCGGGGTTCGATAATCTGGGTCAGCTCCTGCCTGAAGAGGCGCCGCGGCGCCCTGCCCCCCACGGAGGGGACTTCAACAGTTTCAGAGGCATCTACCAGGTCAATTACAGCACAGCCGTATTTTCTTTTAATCATCTCAGCTGATTC
Organism: uncultured Leptospirales bacterium; assembly: GCA_964534225.1. Classification (GTDB taxonomy): domain Bacteria; phylum Spirochaetota; class UBA4802; order UBA4802; family UBA5550; genus CAZHNW01. The sequence goes on from CAZHNW010000015.1 coordinate 41,937, forward strand.
AAGGGGGGTACGCAGGCCTATGGAGATGTCATTGGTGACGTGACTTCCCCCCACGGCCAGCACAGATGAATAAGTCACCCCGCCTTCAAGGTAGACAACAATGTCAGTGGTACCGCCGCCGATATCGACGAGAACCACACCGAGTTCCTTTTCATCCTGACTGATAACGGCATCAGCTGAGGCAAGGGGATTAAAGACCACGTCATGGTACTGAAAACCGGCACGGTCAACAGCCTTCATCATGTTCTGGATACTGGTGGTGGCGCCGGTAACGATATGAACTTCTGCCTCGAGGCGCACCCCGCTCATGCCGATGGGGTCCTTGATACCTGTCTGGTCATCCACGGAAAATTCCCGGGAAAGTACATGCATGATTTCCCTGTCCACGGGGATAACGATTGCCTGGGCCGCTTCAACGACACGTTTTACCTCCGTGTGGCTGATGGTGCGGTTGCGGTTTGTAATGGCCACAACTCCCCGGCTGTTCTGCCCCTTCACGTGCTGCCCGCTGACACCGACATAGACGCCGCTCACCTCGTAGCCCGCCATCAGTTCAGCGTCCTCCACGGCTTTATGTATCGCCGCGGCAGTATTGTCGATATTAACTATAATACCGTTCTTCAATCCCGTTGAGGCAGCAGTGCCGACACCGGAGACTTCGATCTGGTTATTCTCGTCCTGGCGACCGATGACAGCGCAGGTTTTGGTTGTTCCTATGTCGAGTCCAACTATAATATCTTCCATAATTTCTCTCCGGATGTTACCTCAGAACAATTTTATTGCCCTTAACGGCCACCCTTTCAGGATATTTCTTGTTCGCGTCACAGTACCCTGCCACGGCCCGGAGCCGGGCAAAACCGGTTTCATCGGCGGCAAGGTGAAAACGTGTTTTTCTCCCATGCAGTTTCACAATGAGGGAAGTTGCACCCTTCTGCCTGATGGAACGAATCTCCCGAAAGAGAACCTTTTGCTCCCTGCGGACATTTTTCATTATCACCAGGAGCCGTGAAAGACGCGAAGAAAACCGGCTCCCGGAAAGATCATCCCGGTCACAAAAAACGACAGGGCGCCTGCCAAAGAAAAAACGATTTCTCCCCAGGACTTTCAGGTCTTCGCCGAGAAGAAGAAACAGCGTCTCTTTTCTGTCCTTCACCGCCAGCTGTAGAAAGGGAACCGCCTCGGTGACTTCCACCACCAGGGCCCCTTTCTCCTCGTAGAGACGGTAGTCGCGTACCAGGGCCATGGCTTTAAGACGCTTTTGAAAGGAAGTCATATCAACGACGACCTTTTCCCCGGTAGTTTTGACGGGAACACCTTCTATCAGTTCATACTTCGACAGGTTCTCCAGTCCCCTGAAGGCGACGCTTCGATACTCCTTCATCTCTGCTCCCGCTGTTGCGGCAGAGAGTAAAAGGGCCGGTAAAAATATCTGTATCGCCTTTAATCGTCTCATGGTTTTTAGTTGACTTCCTTTACCCTCTCTAATATTAATCGACCTGATTTGTAAATATCTCCAGCACCCAGGGTGACAATTACATCACCTTTTCGGGCAGATTCTGCCACTACATCGGGAATTTCTTCAAATTTTTCAATTATGACCGCCTTTCGGTTCTCATGTTTCTCGATTGACTCTGCAATAAGAGAGGAAGTTACTCCTTTGATCGGTTTCTCTCCCGCGGGGTAAATCTCAGTAAGAAAAACCAGGTCAGCGTTAGCAAAACTCTGGCCGAACTCGTCCCAGAGGAGCTCCGTTCTGCTGTAGCGGTGGGGCTGAAAAATAACCAGGAGACGCCTCTCCAGTTTTTTCAGGGCCGCCAGGGTGGCCCGTATTTCCGTGGGATGATGACCGTAATCATCGATGACCAGGATATCATTTTCTTCACCAATCCTCTCAAAACGACGCCCCACCCCCTGAAAAGAGGCAAGGCCCTCACGGATCGCCTCAAGGGGCATCCCCAGGTCTATGGCAACAGCAATAACGGAGAGGGCGTTGAGGACATTGTGATTACCCAGTGAGGTTATTTCGAATTCTCCCATGGAGCCCTCTCCCTGGACTGCCTCGAACTTCATGCGCCCCTTTTCGAGACGGACATTGACAGCCTGCAGGTCAGCATCATCACTGAACCCGTAAGTAATATAGGGGCGTTCCACGCGGGGAAGAAGTTCCCGCACCACGGGATCATCAATGCAGAGCACGGAATAGCCGTAAAAAGGGATATTGTTCATATACTCGACAAAGGCTTCCTTGACATTGTTGAAGTACTTGTAATGGTCAAGGTGGTTAGCATCGATAGTGGTAACAATGGCAATACTGGGAGGAAGTGTGAGAAAGGACCCGTCTGATTCGTCAGCCTCGAACACGATATACTCCCCCTCGCCGATGCGGGCATTTGAACCGAAATTGAGCACTTTGCCGCCGATGACCGCCGTGGGATTTATCTTCCCGTGATCGAGAAGGTATGCCAGCATTGATGACGTGGTAGTTTTTCCATGGGTCCCTGCCACACCGATACCATGTTTGAGGCGTACAAGTTCAGCCAGCATTTCGCTGCGGTGAATAATGGGTATGTTTCTCTTTCGCGCCTCGATCAATTCAGGGTTGGTGGGATCAATGGCGGTACTGGTAACAACCACGTGATAATCTTCTATATTTGAAGGGAAATGTCCCTGGTAGACAGTGGCCCCCATTTCCCTGAGACGACGGGTCTGCTCAGATTCAGAAAGGTCTGAACCGGAAACCTCATAACCCAGGTTTATCAGGATCTCGGCAATACCGCTCATACCGATACCGCCTATGCCAATAAAATGAAGTTTTTTCGAATTTCTAAACAATTCTTTCTCCTTACTTTTATATCATTAAATCACTCGACTTTGGCGAAAATTATTAAAATTTATAAAATAAGTCATGCTGAGCGGAGTCGAAGCATGATAATAGTAATAAATCAACTTATTTCAATTTCATTCACCCTTCGACTCCGCTCAGGGTGACAATATTGCTGCATAGAACACTGTATTATATAAGCAAGCTACATCAGATTCTAAAAATCGCCTAAGTCGAGTAAATAAACTTAATCATATCATCCACAATAGTGGCCGCAGCCTCAGGCCGTGCCGCCGCCAGGGCCTTACGCGACATTTTGTCAAGATTCCGGGGATTACCCAGGAGATCAAAAAGAAGGGGCGCCACCTTTTCAGGCAGGGCCTCTTTGTCAGGTATCTTGATGGCGGCGCCGGCTGAAACAAAGTCATCGGCGTTTCGGTCCTGGTGATTGTCCGCCGCGTAGGGATAGGGAATCAGTATAGAAGGTATGCCCGTCGCTGCAAGTTCCATCATCACGCCGGCGCCTGAACGGCTGATGGCAACATCACTTGCACGGTAGGCAAGGCCTACACGGTCAATGTAGGCGGAAAGGTAAATGGAGCCCCCATCCATTTCGTCCTGGACCTTTTCCCTGAACTCATCGTATGAATAGGCCCCGGTGGACCATATGATTCCCACGTCTTTCAGTTCAGCAGAGTATTCTTTTTTGAGGCCGAATATCAGTTTATTCAGGTTCAGTGCCCCCTGGCTTCCCCCGATGATCAGGATTACCTGTTTGCAGTGTCCCAGGTGAAAGGCCTGGCGCGCCTCCTCCTTTGTTTCGGTACGGATCACGTCTTTCCTGATGGGATTGCCGGCGTGGAGAAAGGCGGCTTTATTTTTCAGGTACTCGATTGAAGACTCAAGGGTCCCGTAAATACGCAGTGCCCTGTTCTCGAAAAGGCGGGTCACCTTTCCCGGTATGCTGTTCTGCTCACAGAGAAACAGGGTCCTTTTCAGTGACCGCGCCGCCATAAGTGCCGGGGCTGAGACATAGCCCCCCATGCCGATAACGGCGGAAACATTATTCTTTTTAATTATGCGCCGCGCCCTCATGAAGGCGAAAAGAAACTTCACCGCAAACAGCGGAAGTTTAAAAATATTTTTCGTAAAGACCGGCGCCCCGTAAAAAAGGGCCTCGTCTGATGAAAGGGAATCAAATGAAGAAAATTTTCTGTCTGCCTTTCCCGCCAGGAAAAGCGGGCGCAGCCCCCGGGACTTCATCTCTTCGAAAAGGGCTATGCCGGGGCTTATATGCCCCCCGGTGCCGCCGCCGGTTATCAGTATCGTTTTATTGTTCACTGCCACACCTCGTCTCCGAGGGGCGCCCTTGTGGCCGCCGCCTCGCGGTATCTTGAAATATTCAAAAGAATTCCTCCTGCTATCATACTTGACAGGAGGGAGGAGCCGCCGTAACTGATAAAGGGAAGAGTAATCCCTGTCGTGGGAAGAGACCCTGTGACGACCCCAATGTTTATAAAAGCCTGCACCACCAGAAGAAGGCCAAGGCCCGTTGCCAGGAGGCGCCCGAATTCATCAGGGGCCTGAAGGGCAATGGTAACGGCACGCATAAAAAGGAGCAGGTAGAGAATCACAATAAAGGCTGTGCCGAAAAGCCCCACCTCTTCGGCGATAACGGCAAAGACAAAGTCGGTATGGGGCTCCGGGAGCCGTGAAATCTTCTGTGTCCCGTACCCCAGGCCCACCCCCAGGATACCCCCTTTTTTAAAGGCAATAAATGACTGTATGATATGATAGCCATTGCCGAAGCGGTCCTTCCAGGGATCGAGGTAGGCGAGAATTCTCTCACGGCGGTAATCCACCTGGTAGACAAGAAGGTAGAACATGGGAACAGAAAGAACCATGAGTGAAAGAATGTACCGGAAAGGAAAACCGGACACGAAGAGTATCACCACGGACACGAAAAGAAGATCAACGGCGGTGCCGAAATCAGGCTGCATCATGATAAGAACAAACATCACTCCCACGATGAGAAGGGGAATAAGCATCTGCATAACGGGAGACTCAACTTCTTCAGTTGAAAAAACCTTAACAAGATAGATGACCATGAAGATTTTCACGAACTCAGAGGGTTGAAGGCGGGCGTACCCGAAATTGATCCACCGGGCAGACCCTTTTGCCTCGTGACCGAGGCCCGGAATAAGTACAAGAACAAGAAGCACCAGGGAAACAAGGAGCATGACCCTGGTATAACGCTGGTAGACGCGGTAATCGATCTCCTGGACTACCAGGAGGGCCATAAAACTCACACCGAACCAGACAAGCTGTTTTTTCAGATAATAGAAACTGTCCCCCATGCTCTCCATGGCTGAGACGGCGCTGGCGCTGTAACACATGGCGATACCGATTCCCGCCAGTACGAATATCAGGATAAAGAGAAGCAGGTCCGGTTCGCCCTTGCGCCGCGTGTCAATGACATTTTTCAGGTCCATGCAGTCTCCCCTTTCTGCAGCCTCTCAAAGGCGGCTTTAAAGGCCTTTCCTCTTTCATCATAGCTTTTATACATGTCAAAACTGGCACAGGCGGGTGAAAGGAGAATCATGTCACCCTCGCGGCTCAGGGCCATGCCGCGGGCCAGGGCGTCATCCATGTCGTCGGCGCATTCTGTTACGAAACCGCTGAAGATATCGGCAAACATTTCCCGTGATTCACCGATACATATAACAGCCCGCAGGCGCCCTTTGGCCTCACCGGCAAGACGGGAGTAATCGTCGCCCTTGGTGCGCCCCCCCACGATAAGAATACCGTTGCCGGAGAGTCCCTTCAGGGCCATGGTCACGGCCCCCACGGTGGTGGCCTTTGAATCATTTATGAATGTTCTTCCCTCGAATTCACCCACGTGTTCCATGCGGTGTTCGAGTCCATTGAAGCTGTAGCAGGCGTCAGCGATTTTTTCATAGTCAACAGGCTCGCCCCGTTTTTCGAGAAAGGCCTTTACCATCAGGAGGGCTGCCATGGTGTTGGCAGCGTTGTGGAGCCCCACGATTTTCATGCGCCCCGTATCGATGACGGGTTCGCCCCCTTCCTCTTTCAGGCAGATCATGCCGTCACGGTAAAAGGCATGGGACTCTTCATTTTTTAATGAGAAGGAAGTTAAAGCCCCCGGCATATCCTGCACCCCTTCTGCGAGGGGCGTGTCATCGGCATTAAAAACAAAAAAATCCGAAGAAGTCTGGTTCTCACCGATACGTTTCTTCGCGGCAAAATAATCATCCATACCATCGTACCTGTCGAGATGGTCCGGCGAAAGGTTCAGAATTGCCGCAACATCTGCGTGAAAACGGTCAATGGTCTCCAGCTGAAAAGAGGAAAGTTCGATGACCGAAACTGATTCATCTGTTGTTTCCTCCACCAGGCTTACCAGGGGCACACCGATATTCCCCCCCACGATGGTATGGAATCCGAGGGAAGAAAGGATATGCCCCGCAAGGCTCGTGGTGGTGGATTTGCCGTCTGTTCCGGTAATGGCAATGATCCCGCCCCTGATAAAGGCACAGGCGAGCTCGATCTCGGCGATGACCTTTACGCCCCGCTTCTCCGCTTCCCGTACAAGGGGAATCGACGCGGGCACGCCGGGACTGAGTACCAGGAGATCAAAGCCGGCATCGAGAAGTGACACATCCTGCTCCCCCGCCTTTACGACAACAGCCGGCTCAAGGCGGGCAATGATATCAGAGAGTTCGTCAGCGCTCTTGGTGTCGGATACGGTCACGGCCACACCGCGGCGCGCCATGAAATTCGCCGCCGCAAGGCCGCTGCGAAATCCCAGGCCCACAACAAGGGCTTTGCTGATATGTTTATCATAGTATTTCATATATCTTCCGCGGGCGAGGTTCGTAACCTCGCGTTCAAAACGCCTTCATCTATAATATCTTCAGGGAACTGAGTCCCATGATTGCCAGTATGAGCCCGATGATCCACATACGCACCACCACCTTCTGTTCGGGCCAGCCTGATAGTTCAAAGTGGTGATGTATCGGCGCCATCTTAAAGACCCGTTTTCCCCGGAGCTTAAAGGAACCCACCTGTATAATTACGGAAAGTGCCTCAAGGACAAAAACGCCCCCTACTATAAAAAGAAAAACTTCCTTTTTGATCATGACAGATACGATGCCGATGATGCCCCCCAGGGCAAGAGAACCGGTGTCCCCCATGAAAACCGTGGCGGGGTTGCTGTTGAACCAGAGGAAACCCAGGAGTGCCCCTGCCAGGGCAGCGAGAAAAACCGTCAGTTCAGCACCGTGAGGAATATAGGGAATGCGCAGGTACGCGGCGATCTTCACGTGGCCGGAAACATAGGTCATAATGGCAAGTACCACGACAACGATGGCAACAGTTCCCGTGGCGAGGCCGTCGAGGCCGTCGGTAAGGTTCACCGCGTTTGAGCTGCCTATAATAACCACAATGGCAAAGACCACCCAGATCCATCCCATTTCCACCAGGGCCTCGTTCATAAAGGGGATAAAAAGATCCGAGGTATGTTTCGCGTTCGAAGGATTAAAGAAAACCACCAGGGCCACACCAAGGGCAATGGTAATCTGAAAGAAAAGTTTTCCCTTTGGGGGGATACCGTCTTTTTTCTTTTTAATGGTCTTGATATAGTCATCAACAAAACCGAGGGTTCCCAGGGCAACCGTTGCCCCCATGAGAAGGAGCACGTAGTGGTTGGAAAAATTACCCCAGAAGAGGAGCGAAAGAAGCACCGCCCCGAGAATAATGATCCCCCCCATGGTGGGGGTCCCCGCCTTGGCCCTGTGGCTCTCAGGGCCGAGCTCGCGAATCTCCTCGCGCAGTTTCAGGTTCTGCAGCCAGGCAATCATCAGCCTGCCGAAAACCAGCACCAGGACCAGCGAGGTAAGGGCCGCGTATGCTGACCGGAATGTAATATATTGAAAAAGACGTAAAAACGAAAGATGTTCCTGCAGGGGAAGTATAAAATGATAAAACATATCTACCTCTTAGTTACTCGCTCCTTTTCTCAGGGCCTCAACCACCTCTTCCATGCGGGTGGACCGTGACCCCTTTACAAGGAGAACGTCCCCCGGTGCCGCATTCTCTTTCAGGTGCGAAATAAGTTCCTGTTTCGTCTCGAAACAGAGTGCCTCCATGGAGGAAGACTCACTCTCTGCCCCCTGGATATAAAAACGCCCCATGTCTCCCCAGCAATAGAGAAAATCAAAGTCCCGGCGCGCTGCCTCTGCACCGATATCGCGGTGACACTGCGGGGCCGTCTCTCCCAGTTCTTTCATGTCAGCCAGAACGGCAAACTTTTTCCTCTCCGGGAATATCTCGCTCACCGAACGAAGGGCAAAGCGGGAAGAAAGGGGGTTCGAATTATAGGTATCGTTTATCACGATGACCCCCATGTCAATGATCTGGCTCCTTCCGTCAACATTATTAACTTCCCCCAGGGATTTTTTTATTTCATCCGGCATCATGCCCGTCTCAGAGGCGGCGGCAATGACGGCCATGACATTGTAGACATTGTGAATACCGTAAAGGGGAACAAATATTTCACTTCCCCCCCATGTCAAAAAGATGCCTTCAGGGGTAAGGCGGTAGCCTTCGGGGAAGTAATCAAAGCGGTCCAGGAGACCAAAGGTCTTTACGGCAACATTTCTCTCCCCCGCCCTTTTTATGACAATATCCAGGCAGGGAGTCTCGCCGTTGACAAGAAGCAGCGACCCGGGTTCCATGCCCGCAACAATCTCTGACTTTGCCTCGGCAACCCCCTCGAGTGAACCGAGAAATTCAAGATGCCCCTCGCCGATACCGGTAATGAGGGCAGAGTCAGGGCGCACAATTTTCGAAAGGCGCTCGATCTCCCCGGGATGGTTCATGCCCATTTCCACGACTCCCGTTTCATGCCCCTCACGCAGGGTGAGCAGGGAAAAGGGAACGCCGATCTCGTTGTTATAGTTCTTTTCATTTTTAAAGGCATCGAAACGGGATGCAAGAACCGTGTGGAGGAGTTCTTTTGTTGTGGTCTTGCCGTTGGTGCCGGTAATGCCCATGAGTTTCACGTTGAAACGCGAGCGGTACCATGCCCCGAGACGCCCCAGGGCGGCAAGGGTATCATCGCAGCGGATCAGGGCGACGCCGCCCTGGCGCGCTGCCTCATCAAAACCGTCATCCATGGTAAGGGCGGCGGCGATCTTTTTTTCATGTATCAGTTCAGCGAGAAAGGAATGCCCGTCAAAGCGTTCTCCCTTAAGGGGCAGAAAAAGGGCCGCCTCTCCCAGGTCGCGGGAATCAGAACTGACGGTCTCAACGACGGTCTCTTTACTTCCCGCACGCAGGCTGCCGCCGGTAGCGCGGAGGATGTCGGCAATGGTCAATGTTACGGCTGCCTTCACTTCTGCCCCCTCATGGCGATGAATTTACGCGCTGTTTCCCTGTCGTCGAAATGGATCTTTTTCGTACCGAGGATCTGGTAGTCCTCGTGCCCCTTGCCGGCAATGATAACAATGTCACCGGCACGGGCCATCTCCACGGCCTCTTTTATTGCCGCGGCGCGGTCAGGTTCCACCCGGTAGTTGTCACTGTCAATGCCCGCCACGATTTCTTTTATGATGGCATCGGGATCTTCTGTGCGGGGATTATCACTGGTGACGATGGCGATATCAGAAAGCCCTGCCGCGGTGGCCCCCATGAGGGGACGCTTGGTGCGGTCCCGGTCTCCCCCGCAGCCAAAGACCGTAATGATGCGGTCATGGTCGAGTTCACGGGCTGAGAGCAGAAGCTTTTCGAGGGCGTCACCGGTGTGGGCATAGTCAACCACCACGCCGAAACCTTCGGGGGCGGCAATGACATCAAAGCGTCCCGGTACGGTCTCGAGACCGGCAAGGCCCTGTATGATTGCCCCGTCATCGATGCCGAGAAGGCGGCAGAGTGAAAGGGCGGCAAGGCTGTTATAGATATGAAAGGCCCCTGCCAGCTGCAGCGTCACATCCATGACAGGTTCAGGACGCACAAGCCGGTAGGAGAGGCCGGTGATACTGTTTTTCACCGATGCCGGGTCAGCCCTGAATTCAGCGTCTTTTTCGACACCATAAGAAACAGGCGCCGCCTGCCAGGCCTCCCTCTCTTCGAGAAGGCGCGCCCCGTAAGGATCGTCGGCGTTGACAACAGCGGCTTTATTGTCTTTTGAAGATTCATCAAGAAGGTCGAATATCTTTCGTTTTGCGGCAAAATAGGATTCAAAGTCTTTATGATAATCGAGGTGGTCGCGGGTGAGGTTGGTAAAGATCACGCCGTTGAATTCGAGGCAGTCGGCGCGATAAAGATCGAGGGCGTGGGATGATATTTCCATGACCACGGCGTTCACGCCGTCGGATTTCATGCTGTAGAGTAAATGCTGAATGTCCCGTGACTCGGGGGTGGTGTTCGCTGCAGGAAGTTCACGCCCTCTACACCGGGCGTTGACGGTGCCGATGACACCCGGCTCCATCCCGGATGCGCCAAGGATTGACTCGATCATGTAAGTGATGGAAGTTTTACCATTGGTTCCCGTTACACCGATAACGGTCATGTCCGCGGCAGGGTGCCGGTAAAAGGCGGCAGAAAGTGCAGGAAGTGCACGACGGGTGTCTTCTGCGCCGAGAAGTATGACTTCCCCCCCTGCGAGAAAAGAAAACTCATCGAGGCGGGAGGTATTTACCACCACAACAGCAGCGCCGGCATCAACGGCCTGGCGGACAAAGCTGTGGCCGTCTACAACAAATCCCTCGACAGCAACGAATAGACTTCCCCCCGAAACCGAACGGGAATCATACTCGATGCCGGTAATCTTTTCGGTCCCGTTGAAATTCGCCGGGCACTGCACCTCGAGGCTGCATGACTCAATGAGTTCACCGAGATTGAGGGGAGGCGCTTTTTTCAAGATTGTATTCATTTCTTCTTTACCACGATCACGTCAATATCGTCGGGATGAACCCGCCTCATCTGTTTTTTCACCGCCCTTTTTTCAAGGGTGTCAATGCTGCGATACCTTTCTATCCCGTAACGCAGGCGGTCATTTTCCATTACCAGGGACCGGTGGGTCCTGTTGAGCCTGCGGTATTCCATGCGCATTTTCATGACTTCAACGTTCTGCCAGACATAGAGAATGACAGAGATGGTAAGCAGAAAGGCAACACCGAAATACTTCACAGAAAACTCCACGTTTTTATTTTATAGTTTTTCGATCACCCGGAGCCTGGCGCTGCGGGCCCGCCTGTTCGCATCAATTTCATCCTGCTGCGGCTGCAGCGGTTTTTTCGTTAAAATTTTTATCTCAGCATCAGCATTACACTGACAGTGCTTTGCCTCGGCGTCACAGGTACATCCCTTTGACAGGCGCCTGAACCGGTTCTTGACGATACGGTCCTCCAGTGAGTGAAAAGAAATGGCCATGATGCGCCCTCCCTTCTGCAGGTACCGGTACGTTTCTCTCAGTGTCTCGTCAATGGCATCGAGCTCGCGGTTCACCTGTATACGCAGTGCCTGAAAAACACGCGTGGCAGGATGGATATTCGGCCCCGGCCCCGGTTTTCCCGGGATTGCCCGCTTAATCACATCAGCCAGTTCCCGGGTACCGGTAAACTTTCCTTCTTTTCGCCGCGCCACAATGGCCCCTGCCACACGCCGCCAGTATCGTTCCTCTCCGTATTCACGGAAAATTTTTCCCAGTTCATCTTCGCGCCAGGTATTGACAATTTCTGCAGCGCTCAGCCCCCGGTGATCGAGACGCATATCAAGGGGCTCGTCTTCCTGAAAGGAGAAGCCCCGGCCGCTTCGGTCAAAATGAAAGGAAGAAATACCAAAATCATAGAGCATATATGCCACCGGCTCAGAGCCCTCCCGGAGATAATCCGCGGCCCTGCTGAAATTATCATTTACAAATGTTATCCGCCCTTCACAGGGGGCAAGCCGTTTTTTTGCCACCTGAAGGATTTCTTCATCACGTTCAAAGGCGATGACGCGCATCTCCGGAAATTCCTGGCAGATGATTTCCGTATGCCCCCCCTCACCCAGGGTACAGTCGACAAAAATGCCACGGGGGCCGAGGGGGCCCTCAGAAACATACTGGAGCACCTCGCGCCACATGACGGAAACATGGGCATATGCCCCCTGGTGTTGATCTTCTGTGTTATGTCTCATAAAGTATCAGTCTGTCATCCCTTATCTGAGTCATATACTCCCGCTCTATCGCCGCGGGGGCGACTTACTTTTTTATCGATAAAAAAGTAAGCAAAAAATCGCTCCTCAATCGCCAGAGGGGCTCAACGGGCGAGAGTGCGCGTCCTGCGCGCCGCCCTGTTACTTGATACTGTCCAAACTGTCATCCATGACAGCCTTTGAGCATAATAAAATCTCTCGCGCAATTCAACAAAGCCTTTTCAAGTCTCAACAGCACAGCCGGTAATTTGATTCAAAAAATTAAAACCCTAAATCTTGAGCAAATTCTTCTATTGACTCTCCCTCGGGGCGGTACTTTTCATAGACTTCTGTTGCCCAGATTTCGATACGGTCATAAACCCCCAGGATGGTAACATCACCCTGAATGCCGGCATACTCCTGGAGATAGCCGGGAACCAGGATTCGCCCCTGGCGGTCGAGTTCACATTCAGCGGCGCCGCCGAGAATAAAACGGACCCGCTTTCGGTTCTGCGGGTCACTCTGCGGCAGGGGAACGATTCTGCTCTCTACGAACTCTTTCCAGTCTTCTTCGGGAAAGGCCATGAGGCAGCGGTCAAAGCCATGGGTCACGACCAGTTTTTTGATCTCGTACTCGTCACCGCGGGCACGACGAAGCCGTGCCGGTATGGCCACACGGCCCTTTTCATCAAGCGACGGCTGGTATTCACCCAGAAACATGGTATCTCATTCCCCACAAGCAGGTTATTTTTGGCATTTTCCCCCACCGATCCCCACTTATGCCCTAAAGAGACATAATTGTCAAGAAAAAAAGGCTTTCTTTCCTGACGAACAATGAAGGAGAGGTAAAAATTAAAAATTTATTTGACACTCCCGCCCCTGTAATTATCTTTGATTTCTACTGAATTACCGGAATGCGGGTGTAGTTCAATGGTAGAACTTCAGCCTTCCAAGCTGACTACGTGGGTTC